>CAZTGN010000006.1:0-26880 GCA_964613275.1 uncultured Conexibacter sp.
CGGCGCCGCAAGCGCGACGTGATCGTGATCGGCGCCGGCCTCGCCGGCCTCAGCGCCGCGCGCGAGATCGCGCGGGCCGGCCGCTCGGTGGTGGTGCTCGAGGCCCGCGACCGGGTCGGGGGCCGGATCCTCAACCGCTCGATCGGCAGCGGCGAGGTGGTCGAGATCGGTGGGCAGTGGGTCGGCCCGACCCAGGACCGCGTCCTCGATCTGATCGACGAGCTCGGGCTCGCGACCTTCGACACCTACGTCGACGGCGAGAGCGTCTACTTCCGCAACGGCACCCGGACGCTGTACGAGGGGACGATCCCGCCCGCCGACGGGCTCTCGCTGATCGACGTCCTCGACACGATCAACGACCTCAACGCGAAGGCCGCGACGGTCCCGGCCGACGCGCCGTGGAAGGCGCCGCAGGCGTCGGAGTGGGACGCGCAGACGTTCGCGACCTACCTCGACGACGCCGACCTCACCGACGAGGCCCGCGAGCTCGTCGAGCTCGCGATCGCGTCGGTGTTCTCCGCCGAGCCCCGCGACCTGTCGCTGCTCTTCGTCCTCTTCTACATCGCGACCGCCGCCGGCGACTTCAACCTGCTGATCAACACGACCGGCGGCGCCCAGGAGATGCGGATCGTCGGCGGATCGCAGCGGATCGCGCTGCGGCTCGCCCGCCAACTCGGGCGCCGGGTCGAGCTGCGCCAGCCGGTGCGGACGATCCGCCGCAACCGCTCCGGCGTCGTCGTCCGCACCCGCTCCGACACCTGGACCGCGAAGCGGGCGATCGTCACCCTGCCGCCGGCGCTGATGGGCTCGATCCGCTTCCAGCCGGCGCTGCCGCCGAACCGGGCGCAGCTCGACCAGCGCGTCCCGATGGGGACGGTGATCAAGTGCATGGCGATCTACGACCGGCCGTTCTGGCGCGATCAGGGGATGAGCGGGATGGCGACCTCGAACACCGGCCCGGTGCGGCTCACCTTCGACAACTCGCCCCCGGACGGCCGCCCCGGCGTGCTGCTCGGCTTCATCGAGGGGCAGGACGCACGGGACATGGCGAACGCCGACACCGATGAGCGCCGCGCCGCCGTGATCGAGTGCTTCGTCCGCTACTTCGGCCCCGAGGCGGAGTCGCGGCTGCGCGACTACGTCGACAAGTCCTGGGCGAAGGACCGCTGGAGCCGCGGCTGCTACGTCGGCTTCACGCCGCCCGGCGTCCTCGTCGGCTACCGGAACGCGATCCGCGCCCCGGTCGGCCCGATCCACTGGGCCGGGACCGAGACCGCCGACAGGTGGGCCGGATACATGGACGGCGCGATCGACTCCGGCCTGCGGGCGGCCTCCGAGGTCCTCGCCGAGCTCTGAGCGGCACGCGGCGGCCCCCCGGGCTCGAAGCGATGCCGGAAAACCCCTGCTTGCTACGCCCTCTGTATCGATCGGCACGAGGCGGTGGGAAATCGGGTACGGTTGCAGTCCCGGCGTGGCCGTTCTCACGCTCGTCCGGAAAAGGACTTCGGGTGGTCCCCGTTCTCGGGGAGGGGAGGAGGAGAACGAAGCGACACCCTTCGCGGGGTGTCGTTTCGTCTTTCACTCCGTAGCGAGACCCGACGGCGGGTCCACCTCGGCCTCTCTGATCGACGCGACCCCCGCCTTCGCCTTCCGGATGCTCACCGTGGCCTGCGCCCACCGGCGTTGTAGCTCCGGATCGATCGAGTCGGTCGCGCATCCGAAATCGACGATGCAGCCATTCCAGGCGTCGTCCGCCTTCACATAGGCGTTCATGGCGTCCTCGAGATGCACTCCGACCTCCAGCAGGCACTCGGGATCGAGCTTCCCGATCGGGACTCGGTCATAGGCGACGCGCGCATTGCCGACCTGGGTCGAGTACTCGTCATACGCGAGCCCGACGCTGAGGCGGCTGTTGACCTCCTCCAGCGCGCGCTGCAGCCCACCGGTCTGGCGCTGGCATTCCTCGGCTGCAGCCTGAGCCTTCTCGGCTGCATCCTCCTGCTCCTTCATCAGGTCGAACTCGGACGGGGTCATCGCGTCAGGCGTAGCGCAGGTCACCGGTGAGCCCGCCGCCGTGAGGCAGTCCTTCTCCGGCGCCCGGAAGATGACGTACCCGCCAACCGCCACACCCAGGAAGATCCCGGTCCCGACCACGTAGAGGATCAGGCGCGGAATCCGTACCGTCATAGCTCTCCCCCTTCCCGTTGGAACCGCCGTCCGATCCTATCGGGACTGATCCAGGTTGGTCCACGGCTGCACGTGCATCTCCCTTCAGGGCTCTGGCGGCCGGCGACGCTCGGCAGCGATCGCCGGGTTCCGCCCGGCCCGATGATCTAATCGCCGGCAGGACGCGATGGACCTGCACCGGCTGAACCCGCTGCGCAACCTGCCCACGAACGCCGACATGGGCCAGCTGCACGAGGCGTTCTTCGTCTCGGCGGTGACGATGATCCTCGTCATCCGCACCCAGCTCTGGCTGACGCACTACCCGCAGCTCGGCGGCAACGGGCTCCACATCGCCCACCTGCTCTGGGGCGGGGTGTTCATGGTGATCTCGATCGGGATCATGCTGACGCTGCTCGGCCGCCGGGCCCGGGTACCGGCGGCGATCCTCGGTGGCATCGGCTTCGGCTTCTTCATCGACGAGCTCGGCAAGTTCATCACCGAGGACAACGACTACTTCTTCCAGCCGGCGGCGGGGATCATCTACATCGTCTTCGTGGTGCTGTTCGTAACCGGCCGGCACCTGCAGCGGACGCGGACGCTGTCGGAGTCCGACCTGCTCCGGAATGCGATCGAGCGGCTCGGCGGCGCCACCTACGGCAGCTTCGACGCGCGCGATCGCAAGCGCACCGTCGAGCTCCTCGACGGGGTCGATCCCGCGAACCCGATGGTCGCGCCGCTGCGCGAGCTGATCGATCGGATCGATGCCCTCCCCGCCGCCGGCCGCTCGCGCTGGTCGCTGCTCGGCGAGCGGATCAACCGCCGCTACGTGGAGCTGACGTCGAAGCGCTGGTTCGAGCGGTCGATCGTCGTGGTCTTCGCCCTCTGGGCGATCGTCACGTTGCTGAACCTGCTCGTCTTCGCGCTCGCCCTCGCCGACCCCGAGGTCGAGTCGGCAACCCTCGAGCAGAACGGGATCTTCCTCGGCAGCGCGATCGCGGGCTCCTCGGGAGTCGCCGCCGCGTTCGTCGTCGTCGGCCTGCTCCGGCTCCGCCGCGGCCGCCGCGTCGACGGCTACGAGTGGCTCGCCCGGGGCGTGCTGGTCTCGCTCTTCATCACCCAGGTCTTCCTGTTCGTCCAGTCGCAGTTCGGCGCCGTCTTCGGCCTCGGGATCGACATCCTCCTGCTCGCCACGGTCCGGACCATGGCCCGCCACGAGCGCGACCGGAGCGGTGCGCCCGCCCCGGGGCGGGCGGAGACGGCGCCGACCTGAGCGGATCAGACCTCGACGATGCCGTGTGCGATCAGGCTCTCGGCAGTCTCGGCGATCGAGTCCTCGAGCGGCCGTGGGCTCCAGCCGAGCTCCCGTCGGGCGCGGGCGCTCGAGACCTCGTAGCTCTCACCGAGCGCGGGGACGACGGTGCCGACGCTCGGGTCGAACCGCCCCAGCACCCGGATCAGGAAATCCGGGGCGACGCGGGTCGTCACCTTGCGGGCACGCTCGCCGAGGCGATCCTGCAGCACCCGCGCGATATCGGCCATCCACATCCAGCGGTCGGCGGCGATGAACCTCCTGCCGGCGGCGGCGTCCTGCTCGATCGCGCGCACGTGCAGGTCGGCCACGTCGCGGACGTCGACGAAGCAGAAGCCGATCCGGGGCAGGGCCGGCATCCCGCCGAGCAGCCGCTCGACGACCTGCAGCGAGAACGAGACATCATCGCTCAGCGCCGGGCCGATGATCGCGCCAGGGTTGACGGCCGCGAGCCGCTCCTCGACCCCCTCGTCGACGACCAGCTTCCACGCCTCGCGTTCGGCGATCGCCTTCGACCTCGTGTAGGGCAACAGGCCGGCGTCATCGCCGTCGGTCCAGTCGCGCTCGGTGAAGACGTCGCCATCGAGCGGCGGCTGGTTGCCGTGGACCGCCGCGACCGACGAGGTCATCACGATCCGCTCGACCCCGGCGTCGAGCGCCGCCCGGATCACCCGCAGGGCGCCGTCGCGGGCGGGGACGATCAGCTCGTCCGGATCCTTCGGCTGCGCCGGCGGAAACGGCGAGGCGGTGTGGAGCACGTAGTCGCAGCCGGCGACGGCCTCGACCCAGCCGCGATCGGCGAGGAGGTCCGCCTCGAGCACCGTCAGCCGCTCGCCGGCGTCGACCCCGGCCGCCTCGACCTGGCTCCGCACGTGCGCCTCGCGGGCGAGGTCGCGGATCGTCGTCCGTACCGCGTAGCCGCGCTCGAGCAGCGCGGCGATGCACCAGCCTCCCAGGTAGCCGGAGCCACCGGTCATCAGGACGGTCCTGGACTCCGCCGCACCCATGCCTGCAATCTATGCCGCGACGGCAAGGGGCGCGTCCCGGTCGCCACGGTCGGCGCTGCGCCCCGCCGCCGTTGGCCGCGTCAGCCGGGTCCGTAGCCGGTGTCGTACCGGACCGGTGCAGTCCCGCCTCGTCGGCCGGCGCCTGACTGGCCCACGGCTACGCGCTCGGCGCCGGGTGGACCTGGCCGGCGGCGTCGAGCGCCAGCGCCGCGTGCGCGTAGGCGCCCCCCGCACGCATCTCGGCGGCCACCCAGATCGCCTCCATCAGCTGCCGCTCCGTGGCCCCCTTGCGCAGCGCCGCCTTGGTGTGGCCGCGGATGCAGTACGGGCACTGGGTCACGTGGGCGACCGCTACCGCGATCAGCTGCTTCGTGCGCTCGTCCAGGGCCCCCGCGGAGAGCACCTGCCGGCTGAACTCCTGGAAGGCCTCGTGGGCCTCCGGGGCGAGCTCCGCGCGGTGCTCGGCGAGCTCCCGCGTGGGTTTCGGATAGAGCGTCTCGGTCATCTCAGCCTCCCTTCGTGGCTGGAGCCACGCGGGCCACGCATGCCCGGCCC
The DNA here is from genome assembly GCA_964613275.1 of uncultured Conexibacter sp. Classification (GTDB taxonomy): domain Bacteria; phylum Actinomycetota; class Thermoleophilia; order Solirubrobacterales; family 70-9; genus RHKX01. The sequence goes on from CAZTGN010000006.1 coordinate 5,038, forward strand.
CACGTCCCGATTCGGGCCGCTCGTCGGCTGTCGCGGAGGAGCGGCAGTGGCTTGACTGGCATCGCGGGCTCCTTGATCGGCTCCGCGGTCGTCGGCCGGCGGCGGCCGGCGTCCGCGCTCAGTATTTACACAGTAGGACTGTGTAAAGGATAGCCGATGCGGCAGCGCGAGGACGGGAGCGACGGGACTCGAACCCGCGGCCTCCGGCGTGACAGGCCGGCGCTCTAACCAACTGAGCTACGCCCCCACGGTTCCGGATCCGGCGATGGATCCGGGGGCGGCGATTATGGCACGGCCGGCGGGCTAGGCTTGGCCGGATGCGGCTGATCAGCTACCGCTCCGAGCGCGGGGCACGGGCCGGGGTGCTCGCCGGCGAAGCCGTCGTCGACGCCGGCGATGCGCTCGACGGTCGTGCTCCGACGACGGTTCGCGGGCTGCTGGAGGCCGGGGCGCTGGCCGAGCTCGAAGCGGCGGCCGGCGACGCTGCGGGCATGCCGCCGGCCGCGGTCGAGATCCTTCCCCCCGTCCCCGACCCCGAGAAGATCGTCTGCATCGGCCTCAACTACCGCGACCACGCCGCCGAGGGGCGGCTCGAGCCGCCCGAGGTGCCGACGTTCTTCGCCAAGTACGCGAACGCGCTGGCCGCCGACGGCGCCACGGTGCGGCTGCCGTCGTCGAGCCGCAAGGTCGACTACGAGGCCGAGGTCGCGTTCGTCGTCGGCCGGACGGCGAAGGACGTCGAGCCGGCGGCGGCGCTCGACCACATCGCCGGCTACACGCTCCTCAACGACCTCTCCGCCCGTGACCTGCAGTTCCAGACGCCGCAGTGGATGCCGGGCAAGGTCTTCGACGGCTCGGCCCCGTGCGGCCCGGCGCTGGTCACCGCCGACGAGCTCGTGGCCGGGCCGGAGGCGATCGGCATCGCCCTCGACCTGAACGGCGAGCGGATGCAGGAGTCGACGACGGCGGAGCTGATCTTCGGCGTCGCCGAGCTCCTCGCCCACCTCTCGACGCTGATGAGCCTGCACCCCGGCGACATCGTCTCGACCGGGACGCCGGCCGGTGTCGGCGGCGCCCGCGAGCCCCGCGTCTGGCTCGAGCCCGGCGACGAGCTCGTCACGAGCTCGCCGCAGCTCGGCGAGCTGCACACGACGATCGCCTGAGGCCCGCCGCGGAAGCCTGAGACCGCCGCGTATCGCCTGACGGCCCCGCTGTGCGCCTGAGGCCGCCGCGGTGGTGCGGATCCGGTGGCGCACGGCTGCCGGATGTCCGCCACCTCAACCTCGGGGCGGTGGACGGGGGGGCGACGGCACGATCCGCTCCTGGGTCGCGAACGCGTTGACGAGCACGTAGGGCGCCCACCAGAGGATGAAGAAGTAGAACCAGTGGGTCGAGCCGACCTGGGTGGCGATCAGGACCGCCGCCCCGAGCGCCGCCGCCTGCAGGACGGTGCGACGGCCGGGGACGAGGAACAGGGCCAGGCCGAGCACGACCGCGAACGCGCGGGCGAGGTCCTGAAGCCAGCCGAGCGAGGGCTCGAGGCCCCAGACGCTGAACGGGGAGCCGCGTGAGGCCTGGTAGCCGAAGGTGCGGTCGTAGAGCTCACCGAAGCCGCCGTCGGGGAGCAGCGGCAAGAGCGTCGCCGCCGCCACCGCGGCCAGGGCGGCGGCGAAGATCACGGTCGAGCGCAGCCGCCGCTCGCCGTCGCCGGCGGCGAACAGCGGCGCGAGGGCGAGCGGCCCGAACTTGACCGCGGCCGCGAGGCCGATCGCGAGGCCGCGCCGAAGCGGCGACGCGAAGGCGAGCAAGGCGGCGACGAGCAGGGCGGCAACGAGGGCGTCGTTGCCTCCGTTTGCGTCGAGCGCGTAGAGCGTGAACGGGTAGGCGAGCCAAGCGAAGGCGAGCGCGATCCCCAGGTCGCGGCCGTCGCGGCCGTCGCGGAGCCGGCGCCCGACCGCGTAGAGCAGGGCGACGACGATCAGATCGAAGAAGATCGCGGCGGCGTGGGCGGCGGGCAGCTCCTCGAGGCCGCCGTGCCAGGGGAACAGCAGCTCGAAGGGGACGTAGGCGATGTAGCTGAGCGGCCCGTAGGAGTCGCCGCGGTCGATCAGCGGCGTGAACGCGCCGTCGTAGACGCCGTCGCCGGAGGCGATCCGGTCGGCGCCGACGACGTTCGCGAAGCCGATGTCGATCACCTGCGAGTCGACGACGTTGAGGACGACCCGGAAGACCAGGAGCGCGGCGCCGGCGATCACGAGCCAGCGCACCGGCAGCCACGGGATCAGCGCCCCCGGCCGGGTCCGCGGCCGCAGCCCGGCGATCAGCATCCGCGCGAGCAGGTAGGCGAGAGCGGGATAGACGAGCGGAACCGACCAGACGATCTCGCCCCTGTTGAAGAAGAAGAGCGAGATCGAGAACGAGAGGAGCACGAGGAGATCGAGATGGAGGAGCCGGACGGGTCGCCGCGGGTCGAAGAACGGCAGCACGAAGAGGACGCAGAGCGGGATCCAGATCCAGGCCTCGTTGACGTTCGCGGCGACCGCGCCCTCGTAGCCGCGGGCGAGCCTGACCTCGACCTGATGGTCGCGCCACGCCTCGACCACGACCCCGGACGGGTCGTCGATCACGACCTCGGCGACGGCGACGCCGTCCGCGTGGTAGTCGACCTGCCAGCGGCCGTCGCTGCGCGTCGCAACCCGCGGCCGCATCCCCGGGCTCTCGGCCCGCTCGTCGCGGACCGTCGCGGTGCCGTCGGCGATGGCGATGACGTCGGCGCCGGCCAGCGCGAAGCCGGGCGGCGGGCGGTCGAGCGCGCGCACCGCGGTCAAGGTCGGCAGCGGCTCGGGGCCGAACGGCGGCTCGTGGGCGGGGTCGGCGGCGGCGGTTGCGGCCGGAGCCGGCGCCCAGGCGAGCGCCACGGCGGCGGCGAGCGTCGATAGCCGCGTTCTCACGCCGGCAATAATGATGCGATCGTGGGACGCCGAGCCGACGCCATAGGTGGCTGAGTCGCCGCCCCGGGAGGCCGCCGGGATCGCCTACGAGCGGATCGGGGAGGGACCGCCGCTCCTGCTCGTCCACGGACTCGGCGCGACGCGGGCGATCTGGCGTCCGCAGCTCGACGCGCTGGCGCCGCACCGGGACGTGATCGCCGTCGACCTGCCCGGCTTCGGTGCGAGCGCCGAGCTCGCGGCGACCCCCACGCCCTGGGCGCTCGGCGCGGCGCTCGCCGACCTCTGCGCCGAGCTCGGCGTCGCGCGCCCGCACATCGCCGGCAACTCGCTCGGCGGCTGGGTGGCGGTCGAGATGGCGAAGGCCGGGCACGCGGAATCCCTCTGCCTGATCTCGCCGGCCGGGCTCTGGCGGCGACCGCTCGGCCCGCGGCGCCGGGATGCCCACCGCTGGGCGCGGCGCCTGCGACCCGCGGTGATGGCGATGGCGAGCGCCGCGCCGTTACGAACGGCGATGCTGCGCTCGAGCCTCGGCCTGCCCGAGCGGGCGCCGGCCGACGTCGGGCGGGCGATGATCGCGGCGTGGATCGACGCTCCCGGCTACGAGGCGGCGAACGCCGAGATGCGCCGCTACGTCTGCGAGGACCTCGACGAGGTGACGGCGCCGACGACGATCGTCTGGGGCGCGCTCGACCGGCTCGTCGCCGCGCCTCGCCCGGAGCGACGCCCGCCGCGGTCGCGCTACATGCGGATCGAGGGGATCGGCCACACGCCGAACTGGGACGACCCCGACCTCGTCGCGCGGCTGCTGCTCGAGGCGAGCGCGCCGGTCGTCGCCTGAGCCCCGCGCGGGACCTACCCCGACCGCTCGGCGTCGGCGAGCGGCTCCTGCGCCGGCAGGCCGTCGATGCTGCGGGCGCCGCGCTCGCGCTGGTAGGTCCGGTAGTCGTCGAGCCCCATCGTCCGGATCCGCTTCGCCGTCAGCAGCGGATGGTGCTCGCGGAGGCCGTCGAAGCTCATCAGCGGCACCCCGTAGCCGCACGAGTCGCTGATCCGCGTCACCTCGACGTCGACGATCGAGCGCCGGGCCTCGGGGATCGAGGGGTCCTCGAACCCGGCGGTGGCGAGCAGCCCGTCGAAGCGCGGGTCGCCGAGCTGGACCGCCTCCCCGCGGCCGTGCAGGCGGACGATCCGGGGCGGGCCCGCGAACGCGCAGAGCATCACGCAGATCCGCCCGTTCTCGCGTAGATGGGCGATCGTCTCGCTGCCGCTGCCGTTGACGTCGAGGTAGGCGATCCGCCGCGGGCCGAGCACCGCCAGCGAGCCGATCGGCCCCTTCGGCGAGACGTTCACGTGGCCCTCGCCGCCCCGGGGCGCGGTCGCGACGAAGAACAGCGACTGGCGGCCGATCCAGCCGCGCAGGTGATCGGAGATCTCGTCGAACACCTTGCCCATCGCCGGCCAGGGTAGCCGGCGCGGTTCAAGCGACCCGCCATCGCTGTCGATCAACCGCCTGAGGGTCGCACCTGCTCGGAGGCGGTAGGCGGCCCGCGACCCGAGGATGAGTTGGACGACCGCGACCCACAGCAACGCACCCCGCTGATCGCGTCGAGCGCGACCGCCGCCTTCGCCGCCCTCATCGCGGTGTCGCTCTCGATCCACCTGGCGACGGCCGCGGCGGAGGTCGGCTCGCGACAGCTCGACCGCGAGCTCAACGACCTGACCTACGCGCTCGTCATCGCGCTGGCGGCGGCGGCGGTGCTCTACCGGTCGTGGCGTCACCGGGAGTCCCGCGGGGCATGGCTTGCGATCGGCCTCGGGATGGCCGCCTGGGCCGCCGGCGACCTCTGGTTCGTGCTCGCCTACGGAGGCCCGGGCCCGATCCCCTACCCGTCCCCCTCCGACGCCCTCTACGTCCTCCAGTACGCGGGTCTGATCGTCGGGCTGTGGATCATGAGCGGACGGCTCTGGAGCACTGCCGTGCTCTCGCCCGCGCTGATCGTCTGGATCCTCGGGATCGCGACGATCTGGTCGTGGCTCGTCTACGACGAGGTCGTCGAGGGAGCCGCGGGAAGCGCCGCCGCGGTCGCCGTCACGCTCGCCTATCCGCTGCTCGACCTGTTCCTGCTGATCAGCCTGGTGCTGGCGCTGGCGGTCCGCGGCTGGCGGCCGGAGCCGTCGCTCCTGCTCGTCGGCATCGGCATTCTCGCCCTGGCCGCGGCCGACTCGGTCTACGCCGTCGCGGTCGCCAACGACGTCTACGTCGGTCGCGACCTCGGCGACGCGCTCTGGCCGATATCGGCTGCCCTGATCGCCGCCGGCTCGGCGTTCCGGACGACCGCGGCGGCGCCGGCGGGCAGCGACCGCGAGCGCGGGCTCCTTCGCGGGCTCGTGATCGCCGCGATCCTGGTCGCGGTGACGATCCTCGTCGCCGACCACTTCTCGCGCGTCGACAAGGCGACCCTGGTGCTTGCGGCCGCGACGCTCGCCGCCTGCTGCGTGCAGCTCGTCGTCCTCGAGCGCGATCGCCGGCGGCGTGAGCTCGAGCGCGACGAGCTCGCCTCGATCGTCGACTCCTCCGGCGACGCGGTGCTGACCACCGACCTCGAGGGCACGGTCTCGAGCTGGAGCGCGGGCGCCGAGCGGCTCTACGGCTTCTCCGCGGTCGACGCGATCGGGCGCCGGCTCAGCGAGATGACCGTCCCGCGCGATCGGATCGGCGAGATCGCGATGGTGCTGGCCCGGGTCCGCGACGGCGAGCCGGTCGCGTTCGAGACGAAGCGGCTCACCAGGAGCGGCATCGCGATCGATGTCTCGATCCACGCGATCCCGGTTCGCGACCTCTCGGGAGCGGTCGTCGGGGTCACGACCGCGGCCCGCGACATCTCCGACCGTCACCGGCTCGAGGCGGTCGAGCGGCGGGAGCGCGAGGGACGGCTCTGGCGGGAGCGGACCAGGGCCGCGCTCGCCGAGGACCGGCTCGAGTTCTGGGCGCAGCCGATCGTCGATGCCCGCAGCGGCGCGGTCCACCATCACGAGCTGCTGCTGCGGATGAAGGAGGGCGGGGAGACGATCGGCCCCGACCGGTTCCTGCCGCATGCGGAGCGCAGCGAGCTGATCGCCGCGATCGACCGCTGGGCGATCGACCGCGGCTCGGAGCTGGCTCGCCACGAGCCGGTCGCGATCAACCTCTCGGCCCGCAGCCTCGCGACCCCGGGGCTCGTCGGCGCGATCGAGCGGGCGATCGTCGCCGGCACGCCCGCGTCCAACTTCATCTTCGAGATCACCGAGACCGCCGCGGCCGAGAACCTCGATGCCGCCCGCGAGCTCGTCACGAGCCTCACCGATCTCGGCTGCGGGGTGGCGCTCGACGACTTCGGCACCGGCTACGGCTGCTTCACCTACCTCAAGCATCTCCCGGTCACCACGCTCAAGATCGACACCGAGTTCATCCGCAACCTCGCCGAGGACGAGACCGACGCCCGGGTCGTGCGATCGATCATCGCCGTCGCCCAGAACTTCGGGATGCAGACGGTCGCCGAGGGCGTCGAGAGCCCGCGGGCGCTCGAGCTGCTCCGCGAGCTCGGCGTCGATTACGTCCAGGGCTACCTGATCGGACCCCCGGGCCCGCTCGCCTCCCCCGCCCTCGACGAGGAAGGCTCCGCCGCCGCCCCCGCCACCGCCGCCCGTTAGCATCCGCGCCACAGGGCGGATGGGCACGGCGCTCACAGATCGGGTGCGAGGCTGGCAGCAGCGCGGTGAGCGCGAGCATTTCGGCGGCCACGGGATCCACGTCTTCCGCCGCGACGGCGACGGGCCGCTGCTGCTGCTCCTGCACGGCTTCCCGTCGAGCTCCTACGACTGGCGGGCGATGCTCGACGAGCTGTCGGGTACGGCCGTGCTGGCCTTCGACTTCCTCGGCTTCGGCCTCTCCGACAAGCCGCGCGAGCACAACTACGGCCTCGGCTGGCAGGCCGACCTCGCGACCGAGCTGGTCCGCCGCCACGGCGAGGACAGGCCGGTCTTCGTCGTCGGACACGACATGGGCACCTCGGTCGCGACCGAGCTGCTGGCGCGGGACCTCGGCGGCGGGCTCGAGTGGGAGCCGGCCGGGGTCCTGCTCTTCAACGGCAGCATCGTCCTCGAGAAGGCGAGCCCGACCCCGGCGCAGAAGCTCCTGCGCAGCCCGCTCGGCCCGGTCGCGGCACGGCTCACGAGCCGGCCCGTCTTCCAGCATCAGCTCGGCTCGGTCTTCTCCGCCGACCATCCGCTCGACCCCGAGGAGGCCGCCGACCAGTGGTCGCTCGTCTGCCACAACGGCGGCCGTACGCTCGGCCACCGCCTCGTCGCCTACATGGACGAGCGCATCGAGCACGCCGGCCGCTGGCACGGCGCGATCCGCGACTGGGCCGATCTGCAGCTCGCCTGGGGGCTCGAGGATCCGGTCGCGACGACCGCCGTCCTCGACGCGCTCCGCGAGCTTCATCCCGGCGTGCCGGTCACCGAGCTTCCCGGCCTCGGCCACTATCCGCAGATCGAGGATCCGGCGCGGATGGCCGGGGTCGTCGCCGCAGCGGTCGCGGCGACGGCGGCCGACCCGCGCCACTGACCCGGCTCCGCGCCGACTACCGACCCGGCCGTCGCGAGCCGCCAATAACCTGCATTCGTGGACGCCTTCGAGGAGATCTACGTGGGCAGCATGGACCCGGAGCGGTTCCGCGCCATCCTCGGCGAGCGCTTCGGGGAGATCGAGATCGGCATGGAGGACGGCCGGCGTCTGTTCCAGGGTCGGTCGATCTGGCACATCAACTCGACCGCTCGCGGCGGCGGCGTCGCCGAGCTTCTCCAATCGCTGCTCGCCTACGTCCGCGGGATCGGGCTCGACGCGCGCTGGGGCGTGATCCACGGCGACCCCGCCTTCTTCGAGGTCACGAAGCGGATCCACAACCTCCTCCACGGCAGCCCCGGCGACGGCGGCGGGCTCGGAGAGGCCGAGCGCGAGACCTACGAGCGGACGCTGGCCCCGGCGGCCGAGGCAGTCGCGGATCTCGTCACCGGCCGGGACATCGTCTTCCTCCACGACCCCCAGACGGCCGGGATGATCGAGGCGCTCCTGCCGACGGGCGCCGTGATCGTCTGGCGCTGCCACGTCGGACTCGATCAGGCCAACTCGCTCGCACGAACCGCGTGGGACTTCCTCAGGCCCTACGTCGAGCGGGCCGACGCATACGTCTTCTCGCGCCCGGACTTCGTCTGGGAGGGCATCGATCGCGAGCGGGCCTTCATCGTCGCCCCCTCGATCGACATATTCTCGCCCAAGAACCAGGACCTCGGCCTGGAGGCGACCGAGGCGATCCTCGGCCGGATCGGCCTCACCGGCGACCACTCCGACGTGATCGGCGAGTTCGTCCGCCACGACGGCAGCCCCGGCCGGGTGGTGCGCCACGCCGACATGTACCAGGACGTCCCCGTCCCCGACGAAGCGGCGATCGTCACCCAGGTCTCGCGCTGGGATCGCCTCAAGGACCCGGTCGGCGTCCTCCATGGCTTCATCAACCAACTCGATGGCGGCGATCCCCACCTCGTCCTCGCCGGTCCCGCCACCGCCGCCGTCGCCGACGATCCCGAGGGCGGGGAGGTCCTCGAGGAGGTCCTCGAGGCGCGGAGCCGGCTGGCGCCCGAGCAGAGGTCCCGAATCCACATCGCCTGCCTGCCGATGGACGACATCGAGGAGAACGCGGCGATGGTCAACGCGATCCAGCGGCGCTCCCAGATCGTCGTCCAGAAGAGCCTCGCGGAGGGGTTCGGGCTCACCGTCGCGGAGGCGATGTGGAAGGGCAAGCCCGTGATCGCCAGCGCCCGGGGCGGCATCCAGGACCAGATCAGCGACGGGCTCAGCGGCATCCTCCTCGACGACCCCGCCGACCTCGATGCGTTCGCCGCCGCCATGCGCCGGCTCCTCGACGACGAGCCGCTGCGGGTCCGGATGGGCATCGCCGCGCGCAAGCAGATCGAGACCAGCTTCCTCGGAACGCGCCATCTCCTCAACTACCTGCAGGTGCTGCGGGCATTGCTCGAGCGGCGTGGTCCGCCCTGAGGCAACGACGGACCGGGCTCAGACGGCGAGGTCGAGGCCGAGCCAGACGACGACCAGCGTCAGCACGAGGATCAGCCCCTGAAGGGCATGGGCGCGGGGGAACCTGAGGTGGATCAGGATCAGGGCGATCAGGATCCCGACCAGGACCAGCTTCAGCCGCAGCGTGTCGGAGCTCCACATCGAGAGGTGCTCGGCCAGCGCGATCCCGGTGGCGAGCAGCACCGCGAGCGCCAGCACCGAGCCGATCCCGACCCGGCGCGCGACCGCCCGCAAGCGCGCCGGGTCGGGGTTGGCGCGCTCGACCGGAACCAGCGCCAGCGCGACGACGAGCTGGCCGCCGAGGAAGAACGCCATCGCCAGCAGGTGCGTGTAGAGCACCGCCTGCCAGAAGGTCGTCATCGCCTTGGTTCCCGCCACGTACCGGCCACCGGCCCAGTCTAGGAACAACAGCGCCGGCGGCGGCTCCGCGGCGGTCGCGCTGCGGTGGCATATCGTTCATCGGTGAGCTCATCGACGAAGGGGTGCGCATGAGCGCAGGCAACTACGAGTTCGTCGGCTACGACCAGGACGGGCCGGTGGTGACGATCACCTTCGACCGCCCGGAGCGGATGAACGCGATCGGGGCGGTGATGAGCGCCGAGCTCGTCGACGCCTGGACGCGCTTTCGCGGCGACGAGAGCGCGCTGGTGGCCGTGCTCACCGGGCGCGGCTCGGAGGCTTTCTCCGCGGGCGGCGATCTCAAGGACGCGTTCGCCGGGGAGCCGGTGGTTGCGACCGCCGCCGAGGAGCGTGCGGCGCACGCTCGCGGCGATCGGCCCGGTGTGCTCGGCCCCTCACGATGGGTGGACCTCTACAAGCCGACGATCGCGGCGGTCAACGGGGTCGCCTACGCGGGCGGCCTGGAGTGGGTCTGCTGGACCGACCTCGCGATCGCCGACGAGCACGCCAGCTTCGGCGTCACCTGCCGGCGCTGGAACATCGGCCTCGCCGACGGCGGCACGCAGCGACTGCCGCGCATCGTCGGCTACCGCCGCGCCATGGAGCTGATCATCACCGGCCGCGTCATCGACGCCGCCGAGGCGCACGGGATCGGTCTCGTCAACGAGGTCGTCCCGAGCGGTGAGGCGTTGCCTCGGGCGCTCGATCTCGCTCACCGGATCGCGCAGCTGCCCCAGCCCGCGATCCACACCGACATCGAGGCCGCCAGGCGTGGCTTCGGCCTGCCGCTCGAGGAGGGGCTTCGGATCGAGGCCGCCTGCTTCGACGCGCTGATCGACCACGCCGAGACGATCGAGGGGCTGCGGCGGTTCAACGAGCGCGACCACCCCGATCTCCGCCCCAACCCAGGCTCCCTGACGACGGGCATCGCCACGCCCCGCGACTCCACGTCGTAAGAAGGCGGCGAGAGCCAGTACCGATGGGCGGTGCAGGTCTCGAACCTGCGACCTCCTGCTTGTAAGGCAGGCGCTCTCCCAGCTGAGCTAACCGCCCGGGGAGCGGTGAAGGTAGCGGAGCGCCGGGCCGCCCGGTGGCGCTAGGGTCGGCGACGATGGACCTCGGCATCGAAGGCAGGGTCGCGCTGGTGCTCGGGGCGAGTCGGGGGCTCGGACGGGGCGTCGCGGCGGCGCTCGGCCGCGAGGGGGCGCGGGTCGCGCTGGCGGCGCGGTCGCAGGAGTCGCTGGCCGAGGCGGCCGAGGGAATCGCGGGGGAGGCGGCTGCGCTGACGGTCGACACCGGGAACGAGGACGCGGTCGCGGCGCTGCCGGGTCGGGTCGCCGACGCGCTCGGGCCCGTCGAGATCCTCGTCCTCAACACGGGCGGGCCGCCGCCCGGGGCGGCGCTCGAGGCGGATACGGAGCAGTGGCTCCAGGCCTACCGGTCGCTGGTCCTGGCGCCGCTGGTGCTGGCGCGGGGATGCGTGCCGGGGATGCGCGAGCGCGGCTGGGGTCGGATCGTCAACGTCGCCTCGACCTCGGTCCGCGAGCCGATCCCCGGGCTGACGCTCTCGAACGCGAACCGGGCGGCGGCGGTCGGGCTGCTCGCGGCGCTCGCGCGCGAGGTCGCCGCGGACGGGATCACGGTGAACACGGTCGCCACCGGCCGGTTCGCGACCGAGCGGCTGGCCGAGCTCGTCGGCTCGCTCGAGGCGGCCGAGGAGGCCGCCCGGGTCGACGTCCCGGCCGCCCGGCTCGGGCGGCCGGAGGAGTACGGCGACCTGGTCGCGTTCCTCTGCTCGGAGCGGGCCGCCTACATCACCGGGGCGGTGATCCCGATCGACGGGGGCCTGACCCGGTCGAGCTGACGCCGGGCGGCATGATCAGGCGAAGCGCGGCGGGGTCGGCTCGCTGAGCTGCCCGCGGCCGGCGACGACGGCGACCCAGACGGCGCCGGCGAGGATCATGGCGACGCTCGTGAGCTGGGCCTGGGTGAGCCCGAGCGCGGCGTCGGCGTTGCGGCGGACGAACTCGATCATGAACCGCTCGAAGCCGGCGACGATCAGGTAGAGCGCGAAGAGGATCCCGGGCCGGAAGCGGTCACGCAGGCGCCAGAGGACGAGCGCCGCCGTGCCCATGAACAGGGTCTCGTAGACGGGGGTCGGGTGGACGGACGTGTCGGTCGGCACGGTCCCGTCCGGGTAGGCCATCGCCCACGGGCCGTCCCAGGCCCGGCCGTAGTCGCCGTCGCCGGAGAGCTGGCAGCCGACACGGCCGATCGCGTAGCCGATCATCAGCGGCACCGCGGCGACGTCGGCGAGCAGCAGCGTCAGGATCCCGCGCCACCAGGCCCAGGCGAGCACCGCGATCGCGCCGCCGATCGCACCGCCGTACCAGACCAGCCCGGAGCCGCTGAACAGGTTGCCGATCAGATCGTCGCTGACCTCGCTCCAGTTCTCGACCAGGAAGTAGGCGCGGGATCCGACCAGCCCGCCGACGAGCGCCGCGAACGCCATCTCGTATGCCCAGTCCGGCGGCTTGCCGAGCTCCTTGAAGCGGCGGCCGACGACGAGCCCGGCAGCGATGAACCCGAGCCCGAACATCAACCCGAAGGTCTGCAGGGTGATCGGCCCGATGTTGATCTCTGGGTACATGCGGAAAGTAGCCCCGACGGGAGTCGAACCCGGCTCTTCGAAATTGAAAGTCTCGCGTGCTGACCGTTACACCACGGGGCCGTTGCGGTCAGTCTAGGGCGCAGCTAATTGCACCTGGTTCTGTCCGAGGCCTCCTGCATCATACGAACGTATGTTCGCGCCACGCCTACCCCCCGTGCCCCGCTTGACTGCCGAGTTCGAAGCGGCACGGCGGATGCGCGCGGACGGGGCTCCGGTACGACGGATCGCGGAGACGCTTGGGGTCTCGCTCTCGTCCGTAAGGGCCTGGACGCGAGACATCGAGCTCACGCCGGAGCAGCGGGCCGCCAACCTCGCACGAGCCGGACTGATCAGAGGTCCGGCGTGGAGCGAGAAGAGCCGCGAACGGCGACGCGGCTATCAGCGGGAGGGGCGGCACCGCGCCCGATCGTCCAGCACGTCTATGGCGCGATCCAGGAGCACGCCGGGATCGACTGCCCGGAGTGGCTGGACGGCCCGGCCCCCCGAGCGCAGGCCGAGGCCAATCAGCCGACGAGCAGCTCGAGCAGGGCCTTCTGGGCGTGGAGGCGGTTCTCGGCCTGGTCGAAGACGAGCGAGCGGGGTCCGTAGAGGACGTCGGCGGTGATCTCCTCGCCGGGGTGGGCGGGGAGGCAGTGGAGGACGATCGCGCGGTCGGAGGCGGCGGCGAGGAGATCGGCGTCGACCCGGTAGGGGATGAGGGCGTCGCGCTTGGCGGCGGCATCCTCGTCGCCCATGCTGAACCAGACGTCGGCGTAGACGGCGTCGGCGCCGGATACCGCCTCGCGCGGGTCGGCGACGAGCTCGGCGCCGGCATCGGCCTCGAGCTCGAAGCCGGGAGGCGAGGAGACGACGACGTCGAGGCCGGCCGCGGAGCCGAGCCGGGCAAGCGAGCGGGCGACGTTGTTGCCGTCGCCGACGAAGGCGACGCGGAGCCCGCCGAGCTCGCCGAAGCGCTCGCGCAGGGTGAGCAGATCGGCGAGCGCCTGACACGGATGGTGGCGCGGCGTCAGCGCGTTGACCACTGGAACCTCGGCGGCGGCGAGGAGCTCCGCGAGCCGGTCGTCGGAGCCGCTGCGGATCGCGATCGCGGCGACGTAGCGGGAGAGCACCCGGCCCAGGTCGGCTATCGACTCGCCCCGCGTCAGCTGCAGCTCGTCGCCGGGGAGGACGATCGGCGTGCCGCCGAGCTCGCTCACCCCGACCTCGAGGGAGACCCGCGTCCGCGTCGACGGCTGCTCGAAGATCAGCGCCACCGAGCGCCCCGCGAGGACGTCGGCGCCGACGCTCGGCCGTCCCGCCTTCATCTCGGCAGCGCGATCGAGGAGCCCGTCGAGCCGGTCGAGGATCTCCTCGCCGGTGATGAAGTCGCTCCGCTCGCCGCCGTCCATCGAAGCGCGGCACGTTACCCGCAGCGTCGTCGCGGCGCGCGGGCCTCGGCGGGGTCCGGGCGCCCGCTGCCGCCGCGAGCGCGCCGATAATCGCCGGCGATGGCGGTCCGCGCCCTGAGCTGGAACCTGTTCCACGGGCGGGACCACCCGCCCGAGCCGGAGCTTCTGACCTGGCGGTCGCGGCTGACGGGGCGGACCGAGCGCGGTGCCTCCCACGCCCAGGTCAACGTCGATCTGCGCTCCTCGTTCGATTCCGTGGTCGCCGGCGCCGACTGGGACGCCGCGCTGCTTCAGGAGTGTCCGCCGCGCTGGGCCGAGCACCTCGCCACCGCCTGCGGCGCCGACCCGCACCTGGCGCCGACGAGTCGCAACCTGCCCCGGCTCGGGCGCGTCCAGGCGTGGATCGCCGACCGCAACCCGGACCTGATCGCCTCCTGGGAGGGCGGCTCGAACCTGACGCTCGTCCGCGGCGCGAGCGGGATCAGCGAGCGCCGAAGCTTCCGTCTCGCGCTTCGCCCCGAGCGGCGGGTGATGGCGCTGACCCGGCTCGGCGACGGGCTCTGCATCGCCAACCTGCACGCGAGCGCGGACCGCGCCCGGGCCGAGGACGAGCTGATCGAGGCGGGCCGGGTCGCCTCCGGCTTCGCCGGCGCCTCGCCGCTCATCCTCGGTGGGGACTTCAACCTCCGCCCCGCCCTCAGCCGCCCCGTCTTCGACCGCCTCGAGACCGAGCACGGGCTGCGCGCGCCGACCGGCGAGCGCGTCATCGACCATCTGCTCGTTCGCGGGCTGGAGATCATCGAGCCGGCAACGCAGTGGGCGCCGGAGCGCCGCGAGATGCCGGATCCGACCGGGGTCGATCGCGGCGGGCGGCAACTCCCGGTCCGCCTCTCCGACCACGCCCCGGTCGAAGCTCTGTTCGGCGTCGGCGCCGGGGGCTGACCACCACCCCGGGTCACCACGGATGCGGCAGCTCCGGGGCGCTGCCATATTTCGACGGGCCAGAGCAGCGAAGAAGGGAAGCCCCATGGCCACCACCCGCAAGAAGAGCACCCGACGCCCGAAGGCCTCGCGATCGGCCGAACGCTCCGACAAGAGCGTCGAGGCGTTCCGCGACGCGCTCGAGCGCAGCATCACCCTGCCCCGCGAGCGGATCCAGGAGGTCGTCGACGACGCGGTCGAGCGAGGCCGGATGACCCGCGATGACGCCAACGAGCTCGTGTCGAAGCTGGTCTCTCGCGGGCGCAAGCAGTCCCGGGAGCTCGCCCGCGATCTCGAGTCCCTGCTCGAGGAGGCGCGCAAGCGGGTCGAGCGGGGCGCCGGCAAGGCACGGCGCCAGGTCAAGGGGAAGGCCGGGAAGGTCGCCCGCGGCGCCCGTGACGCCGCCGACGAGCCGCTCGCGCGCGTCGACACGGCCCGGCGCCGGGCCGGCGTCGGCTCGAGCTTCCCGATCACCGGCTACGACGAGCTCACGGCCGCGCAGATCAACAGACGGCTCGGCGACCTGACGAAGGCCGAGCTCCGCAAGGTGCGGACGCACGAGCAGAACGGCAAGGGCCGCAAGAGCATCCTCGGCAAGATCGACAAGGCGCTCGCCTGAGCGCGGCGGAAGCGCAGACGCGGCCGCGCCGCGGCACCGAGCTCGAGCTCCACGTCGAATCGCTCGCCCAGGGCGGGCGTGGCGTCGCCCGCACGGGATCCGGCTTCGTCGTCTTCGTCCCCGGCGGGCTGCCCGGCGACCACGTGCGCGTCCGCGTCGGGAAGTCGAAGAGGTCCTGGGCGGAGGCGTCGATCGTCGCGCTCATCGAGCCCGGCGGCGAGCGCATCCCCGACCGCTGCCGCCACGGCGGCGAGCCCTGCCCGGGAGCCGCCTGGCAGGGCCTCCCCTACGAGCGCCAGCTCGCCGAGAAGCAGGCACAGGTCGCCGAGGCGCTCGAGCGGCTCGGCTCCTTCGACGGAGTCGAGGTCGAGCCGATCGTGCCCGCGGTCGAGCAGTGGCGTTACCGAAACAAGCTCGAGTACTCCTTCGGGGCGCCCGAGGACGGCGGCGGGGCCGGGCCCCTCCTCGGCTTTCACGCCCGCGGCCGCTGGGACCGGATCGTCGACGTCGACGACTGCCTGCTCGCCTCGGAGGCGAACAACCGCGCCCGCAACGCCGTTCGTGACTGGGCCCGCGACGCGGGGCTGGCGGCATTCGACGGCGAGGGCGGCGGCACCCTCCGCAACCTCGTCGTCCGCGACGGCCGCCGTACCGCTCAGGTGCAGACGCGTCTCGTCACCGCGACCGCGGAGATCCCGCGGCCTCCCGTCGATCTGCACACGATCGTCGCCGGGCCCTCCGGTGGCACCGGCGGGCCGACGGGGGCGCTCGGCGAGGAGTTCCTGCGCGAACGGCTCGGCGACCTCGAGCTGAGGATCTCGCCGGGGGCGTTCCTGCAGACCAACACCGAGACCGCCGAACGGCTCTACGCGATCGCCCGCGAGCTCGCCGCGCTCCACCCGGGTGAGCGGCTCTTCGACCTCTACTGCGGCATCGGCACGATCGGTCTCGGCATGGCCGCCGACGCCGGCGAGGTCTGGGGCATCGACAGCGTGCCGGAGGCGATCGCCGACGCCGAGGCCAACGCGGCCGCGAACGGGATCGACAACGCCCACTTCCTCGCCGCCGACGCCCGGCTCGGCATCAGGCCGCTGCTCGAGCGGTCGGGAAAGCCGGACGCGGTGGTCGTCGACCCGCCCCGTGCCGGCCTCTCCGCGAAGGTCGTCCGCCGCGTTCTCGAGTGCGATGCCGGACGGATCGTCTACGTCTCCTGCAACCCGACGACGCTCGCGCCGAACGCGCGGCAGATCGTCGACGCCGGCTATAGGCTGGCGCGCGTGCGCCCGGTCGACATGTTCCCGCAGACGCCGCACATCGAGTGCGTCGCGCTGCTCGAGCGGCAAGAGCGTTGAGCGGCACGCGCGGGTTCGGCGTCGCAGCCGGCCTCGACCCCGGGGTCGCGACGCCGCTCGCGGCGCGCTGCGAGGAGCTCGGCTACACCTCGATCTGGGCAAACGACCATCCGGCCGCGAGCGGGCTCGAGACGCTCGCCACGTTCGCCGACGGCTCGGCGGCCCTCCGGCTGGGCGTCGCCGTCCTCGCCCTCGACCGCCACGAGCCCGCCGCGATCAACGAGCGGATCGAAGCGCTCGGCCTCGACCGCTCGCGCCTGCTCGTCGGCGTCGGCGCCGGCTTCTCGACGCGGCCGCTGACGAGGATGAGGAAGGCCCACGACGAGCTCCGCGCGGCGATCCCCGGCGTCAGGCTGATCCTCGCCGCGATGGGGCCGAGGATGTGCGCCCTCGCCGGCGGCGCCTACGACGGAGCCTTCTTCAACTGGGTCACCCCGGAGCTGGCGTCCGAGGCACGCGCCCAGGTCGAGGCCGGCGCCGCCGAGGCCGGACGCGAGACCCCCCCCGTGTACGGATACGTGCGCACGGCCGTCGGCGCCGACGCCGCTACCCGGCTCGCCAAGGAGGAGGGCTTCTACCGCGACCTCCACGACGGCTACCGGCGCCAGTTCGAGCGGCTCGGGCAGCCGCCGGGGACGGTCGGCGTCGCCGCGGAGGATCCCGCCGACGCCGACTCGCTGCTCGCCGCCTACCGCGCCCTCGACACCGTCGTCGTCCGCGGCCTCGCCAGCGCGAAGCTGGAGAGCATGGACCGGGTGGCGACGGCGGCCGCTCCCCGATAGAGGGCGACGGCGGGGCCGGTTGCCCGAGCGGCGAACGACGACTCGAAGGGCGGGTCGCGCGATTCGCCCGTCGACGCCCCGGAGCGACTAGCCTGCGCTGACGTGACCGGCGAGGAGCCGTACGTCCCCGCGCTTCCCGAGCATCCCCAGCTGCGCGAGATAGCCCTGTTGATCGAGGGCACCGGGATGATGGGCGAGATCCTCGACCACCGGTTCCGTTGCGTGTTCTTCTCCAGCGAATCGGCTCGGACGATGGGCCTCACCGCCGCAGAGGCGCGAGCCACGATCGGCAAGTCGCTGATCGTGCGCACCGTCCACGAGGACTTCTCCGAGGTGGTGCGCGTCGACGAGACGAGCGGCAACGACTGGACGCGTCACAACGTGCCGATCATGCGCCGGTACCTGCAGCCGGACGACCCCGACTTCGCGGAGGTGTTCGACCTCACCGCCGGATACGCGGCCAAGGTCGAGCCGGTCGAGACGCCGCCGCGAGCATGGTACGACCGGATCTCGTTTCCCTCCGGCCTTCGCTTTCGCCGGAACATGCTCGGCGACCAGTACCAGGCCCAGCTGCGGCTCAACGACGACGATGGGTCCTTCCTCGGGGTGCTCTACCTCTATCGCGGCACCATGCCGGAGAGCCTCGTGCAGCGACTCGGCCGTGGCGACTCCCGGCTGTTCGAGCGCATGGACCGTGTCAGCGAGCCGGCCCGGCGCCCGGCCGCGATCCTGTTCGCCGACCTCGAGGCATCCGGCGCGCTCTCGCGCCGCCTCTCCTCGCGCGGCTACTTCGAGCTGATCCGCGACCTCACGGACCTGATCGACTCCGCGGTCGTCGACCGTGAGGGGATCGTCGGCAAGCACGCCGGCGACGGCGGCTCGGCACTGTTTCTGACCGCCGCTTTCGACGGATCGGAATCGGCTGCGGCGCTGGCTGCGATCGAGTCCGCCCGAGCGATCCGCGACGGCGCCGAGCGGCTCGGGCCCGATGGCGTCACGGTGCTGCTCAACGTCGGCATCCACTGGGGCGCCACGCTCATGGTCGGCCAGGTCGCGACCCGCGGCCGCCTCGAGGTCACCGCTCTCGGCGACCAGATGAATGAAGGGGCCCGCATCGAGGCCGCCGCCGAGGGCGGGGCGGTCCTCGCCTCCAAGGACCTGATCGAACGGCTCGGTCCGGCCGACGCGCGCGAGGCGGGCCTGGACCCGGACGCTCTCGCCTACACCCCGCTCGGTGAGCTCGATGGCGCGAGCGGCAAGGCGGTCCGCGACGCCGGGGCGATTCCGGTCACAACCATCTAGTTCGGCGCCGCCAAGCGGCGCTCCCTGGCTGGGGTCAACACGCATGTCATCCCGTCCCGTACCAGCGCGCCGGCCGGCGGAAGCGGACGCGCAGCGGAGCATTCCGGCCTGCCAGCAGGCGGCGCAGCGCTTCCGGCGCCGCGGAAGCGGCGCCGTGACCTGAGCGCCGCCGTACGCCGCCAACGGTCCGGCGGAAGCGGACGCGCAGCGGAGCATTCCGGCCTGCCAGCAGGCGGCGCAGCGCTTCCGGCGCCGCGGAAGCGGCGCCGTGACCTGAGCGCCGCCGTACGCCGCCAACGGTCCGGCGGAAGCGGACGCGCAGCGGAGCATTCCGCCGGAGTTGTCTACTGGCTCGGCAGCGGGCTGCCCGCCAGGAAGGCGAACCAGAGCCAGAAGGCGACGGTGACGATCATCGTGGTCACGACGAAGAGGCGTTCGATGCCGCCCATCGTCGGGCCGCGCTTGAGCTCGCGGGTGTCGGTCATGCCGCGCATCCAGGGCATCCGCGTGCGGGGTTGCGTCGAGCCGGTTCCTTCGCGCGGGCCGAAGAGGGCGAGCACGACGCCGGCCAGGTAGAGGAGGAGGACGTAGGTGGCGATGATCCCGAACAGGATCACCATCGCGACCGAGAAGTTGACCGTGCTCGCCCCCGACCCCGACTGCAGCTGGGAGCCGATCCAGACCCATGCGAGGGGGACGCCGAAGCCGATGATGATCGCGGCGACGATCGTCGCCGCGAACGAGATCACTTGGCCGACGGCAGCTCGCATGGGTGGACCAATGTAGCGGCGCACCGGCTCCGTGCCGGCGGGCACGTCAGTAGGGAGGGAGATCCCCGTACCAGTCGCCGACCGCCCGAAACGCGCGCCAGAAGTCGCGCTTGGGCCCCTCCGTGTCGAGCGAGGCGTCGATGTCGGGCGTGTAGATCGCGTCGATGGTCGGCGTCATCGCCTGGACCTCGCCCGGGCGCGCCTCGACCGGAGCCGCGAGCGGGATCCTGACGTCGTTCAGGCACTCGAGCGCCGGCTCGCCCATGACGACGATGCAGCGCGGCTCGACGATCGCCACCTCGCGGACGAGACGGGCGACGCAGCTCGGCCCCGCCAGCGACGGGTCCGAGAGCGGGCACTTGACGCAGAGCGTGCCGTAGACGACGAGCGGGTCGATCCCGAGCCGCTTCAACGACTTCATCACCGCCGTGCCCGAGCGGCCGTAGAAGGCGACCCCCTCCTCGATCTCGGCGACGCTCGGTGCGTGCTTGAGCAGCATCACGTCGGCCTGGGGGTGACCCGAGCCCAACACCGGCATCAGGTTGCCGCGCGGGCAGTCGCTGCAGTCCTGAAGCTCGTGGGTGAGCTCGTTGAGCTCGCGGATCGCGCGCTCCAGGTACTTCTCCTTGATCTCGTCCTCGGTGATCGGCACGGCGGGCGACTCCTTTGACGGCGTCGGGTCCTCTCCTCTCGGTTGCACGGCGTTATGGCCCCTGAATCAACTCTTGCCGCGGGCCAGCGACCGGCGCCGGCGCTGCTCCGCCCGCAGGCCGCCCCGGACCGGCCGTGGGTCGTCGACCTCCTTGCGGCCCCCCGCCTGCCCGCTCGCCGCCTGCATCCACTTCAGCGCCTGCACGTAGACGAGGTTCTTGTGCTTGCGGACGATGTCGGCGCTCCGCATCGCCTCGAGGAACTCGTCCGGGCCGTCGAAGCCGTGGAGGCGGATGCGGACGCTGCCGAGCGCCTGGGCGACGTGGCCGTCGGATCCGGCGCCCGGGACGATCCGGTACTTGGCGGCGAACCGCTCCGCCTCCTCGTTGAAGGCGCTGAACGCCACCCGCGGGTTGAAGACCTCGAGGACGTCGATGTCCTCGACGATGTCGAGCAGGTGCTCGTAGTCGGGCACCGAGTGCAGGCGGTCGAACGGGTGCGGGACGTAGACGAGGCCGCCCTGGCGGCGGATCTCGGCGATCGTCTCCGCCATCGTCATCCCGCGCTCGATCTTCTCCTCGATGAAGAGGCCGATCACCTCGCCCTGCTCCGCCGTCTTCACCTCCTCGCCGACGATCACCTCGATGCCGCCGTCGCGGGCGGCGATCTCGCGGGCGGCCAGCGCCCCCGAGATCTCGTTGTGGTCGGTGATCGCGATCGCCCCCATGCCGCGGTCCTTGGCGGTCTCGATCAGCACCTCGACCGGAGTCGCGCAGTCGTTGGAGTGATCCGTGTGCATGTGCAGGTCGCAGTCGATGGTCCGCCGCCGCGCGAGCCGCCGGCGGACCTCGGGATCGCCGGCGGGATCGTGGCGGCGGGCCGCGATCCGCCCGTAGATCGCCTCGAGCTCGTCAGCGACGGCGCCGAAGTCGCGGGCCGCACCCGCGCCCGCCCGCGCGAGCCGCTGCCGCAGGGCGCCGTCGCGGATCAGGCGCTCGACCTGGCCCGCCAGCGTCTGCGAGTCGCCGGCCGGAAAGACGAGACCACGCTCGCCCTCCTCGGCGTCGACGAGATCCTCGTAGACGTCGATCTGGGATGCGACCGGGACGGCGCCGGCGGCGAAGGCCGCATAGATCGCGCTCGGCGTCGGCTTCGGCCCGCCCGAGGCCGCGACGAGCACGTCGGCGCCCGCGATCACGTCCTCGGCCTCGATCTGCTCGGGCCTCAGGATCCGGACACGCTCGCGCAGGCGCCTGTTGAGCCGGGGCGTCTGCACTGCGGGATCCTCGATCCAGACGTCGGCCCGCCAATCGAGATCGAGCGGCAACCGGCGCAGCGCCCGGAGGAATATCCGCAGCGCTCCGCGCTCCTCGCGGGCGCAGTGAACGATCCGCGGCGGGCTCCCGGGCACCTCCTCGGCGTTGCCGACGACCGCGGCCGGGGGCACCACCTCGTAGCTGCCCGGGAAGAAGCGCTCGAGCAGGTCCCCGGTGCTCGCGGCGGCGACCATCCGCGCATCGAGGCGGCCGAAGAAGATCTCGACGAGGGGGCGCGCGACCTGGGTCGAGAGCGTGCGCTCGGTCGGCAGGTGGAAGGTCGCGGCGTTGAGCGACCACGAGTGCCGCAGCGCCGCCGACGCGGCGCTGGGGGCGAACGGATCGTGAACGTGAACGACGTCGAACTCGACCGCGGTCAGGAGGCTCCCGAGCGAACGCGAGATGTCGACCGAGAGCGGCGCCGGCCGCGGCCGGCTCCCCCCCCGCCGCTTGATCCCGGTGCCGACCGAGATCACCGCCGGCCCGGCGGTACCGGCGGTGACGCCCTCCCACCCCGGGCCGAAGACG
>CAZTGN010000007.1:0-25899 GCA_964613275.1 uncultured Conexibacter sp.
GGCTTCAGCCAGGCCTGGAACGTCGAGGAGGAGCGACCCGTGGGCGGCGGCCCGCCCCCGCCCGACGATGGCGAGACCGTCGCCGACCCGCGCCCCCGACCGGGCGGCGCCGAGCCGGCGGACCGGACCCTGATCGACGACGGTGACGACTGGGACGCGCGCACGAGCCCGGCCGTCTGACCGGCGCCCCCGGAGGCTCAGAACAGCTTCAGCGGCGGATCGAGCAGGTGCGGTCCGTCGTCGCGGACGTCGTTGACCGCATCGCCGACCTCGCGCGGCACGAGCGCATCCTCGGCGGCCGGGCGCAGCAGCTCGAGCAGCTCCTCCTCGCCGGCGCCGGGGTCGATCCAGGTCGCCTCGGCTTCGCGCGGCAGCACGACCGGCATGCGATCGTGGATCGGGCGCATCATCCCGTTCGGCGGGCAGGTGATCAGCGCGCAGCTCACGAGCGGCGCCTCGTCGCGGCGCTCGAGCCGAGCCCAGACGCCGGCGAACGCGAACAGCTCGCCGTCGGGCTCGCCGGAGGCGCTGAACCAGATCGGCTGCTTGCCCTCGGGATCGCGTCGCCACTCGTAGAAGCCGTCGGCGGGGATCAGGCAGCGGCGCTCGGCGAACGACTCGCGGAAGGCGGGCTGGCTCGTCACGGTCTCCGCGCGGGCGTTGATCAGCGGCCGCTGGCCGCTCCGCTGGGCCCAGCGGCCGGGGACCAGGCCCCAGCGCAGCACCCCGGCCTCGTTGCGTCCGCCGCGGCCGCGGCGGATCGCGACGACCGGGTCGGTCGGCGCGATGTTGAAGCGGGGCCGGTCGTCCAGCTCGAAGTCGGGGTCGAGGTCGAACCGCGAGGCGAGTCGCCGCGGGCTCGGGTCGGTCAGCGTGAAGCGCCCGCACATCGGCCCGCACGGTAGCGGCACGGCGAGACCGCGCCGGCGGCGGGCGCTACCTGGGCTGGTGGAAGCGACCGCCGCATCGATCCCACACCCCGCGATCGTGCCGGCGGGCCTTGTCCCGCTGGCGGCGGTAGCTGCCGACGCGCGCGAACGGCCGCGCGAAGACGTAGACCTTCGCCCAGCCGCGGTGGACCTGCTTGCGGCCCACGTCCCGGCCGGCTCCGATCACGTAGCGGAGCAGGCGCCCGTAGCGATCGCGGTTGTCCTGGCTGGGGTCGGGGAGCAGCCGCACGCGGTCGCCGCGCGACAGCATCGCTCTCATCGACCGGGACGCGGCCGCCCCGCCGCATTCGGCCCCGAAATGCACCTCGGGCGTGTCGATCCCGATCAGGCGGACCTCCCGGCGCCTGCCGCGCTGCCGCACCGTGATCGTGTCGCCGTCCACGACCGCCAGCACGCGGGCCCGCTTCGCGCGGCCGCCACCGCCGTGGCCTCCCCCGCCACCGGCGCCCGGCTCGGCGCAGGGGCACGGGTTCGCCTCGCAGGCGACGCCGTCGCCGTCGCCGTCGAGGTTCGCCGGGTCGCCGGGCCCGTGCCGATCGAACCAGCGCTGTGCCGCGGCCTGGGTGGGGAAGTCGGCGCAGTCGACGTCCGCCGCCGCCCCGCCCGCCGGGCCCAGGAGCCCCGCCGCCGCGAACGCCGCCGCCAGCGCCAGGGGGAGGATCGATAAGCGTGTTCGAAGAATGCACCAGGCGAGACGGGGCGCCGGATGCCGGCCACCGCTGAGTATCTGAATACCGTTCCTCAGCGGAGAAGCCATCGCCTCGTGGAACGGCGGGGCAGCGGCTCTTGCTGAGACCAACAGAGGGGCCCGGCTCAACAAGCGAACTCCCGAAGCTGTCCTTGAGCAGGAGTCCCGTCCCGTGTCACACCAGGTGCTACACTACGCGCATGCCCAGTTCTCATCATCGAGTAGGTCTGGTGGCCGACGACTCTGTCCGACGCGCACTCGAGACCGTGCGTCGCGCCAACAACGAGCTCTCCTGGCCGGAAGCTCGAGTTGCGCGAGAGGCGGTCTTTGATGGCGCTTTCTTCGAGGCGCTGCGGGGTGCGATCGCTGCAGGAGGGCCGGAAGCGGAGCAGGCGAGCGCAGTGCTGAGGGCGCTGAACGACCTGCTCCCGGAGCTCGATCTCCCTGCCGAGATCGAAACAGCGGTCGCTGCTCGGATGAAGGAGACGCTGCAGCGTGTCGAGGGCGGAGAGCGCCGCCGACGCCAGCTCGCGCTTCTCGCAACCCCAGATCCCTACGGCGAGGCCGCCCTGACTGTTGCTGATGAGCTCGACGAGCTCGAGCGCCCCCCCGGCTGAGCTGAGGTATGCGCTGGATCGTCGACACCTCGGCTTGGTCTCGCCGCGGCCAGCAGAGGGTGGCCGATCAGCTCAGGGAGGTGGTCGAGGGCGGCAGCGAGCTCGCCCTCTCCCCGCAGGTCTTGATCGAGGTTCTCCGCGGTCCTCAAGGGGATGACGTTGCGGTGGAGCGCGCCAGGATGAACGAAGCCCTTCCAATCCTTCCGATCACAGCTGAGAGTTTCGGCTTGGCCGTCGATGCCATGGAGGTGCTGGCTAGGCACGGAGCGGAAAGCCACCGCGTGCCTATCACCGACCTGCTGACCGCCGTTATCGCGCATGAGCATGGCGCCGGCGTCCTTCACTGCGACGGACACTACGCACTGCTCAGCACCCACGCCGGTCTCAGCTTCCCTCAGAAGCAGCTCGAGTTCGAAAGCGACGCCGCCTCTGACCATCCAGCCGCGAGGCAGCGTGAGCTCCGCAGGCAGCTCAACCAGGCCCTCCATCGCCTCTCCATCGAAGATGCCGAGGCGCTCCTTGGGAAGTGGCTGGCACAAGCTCGGTCTCGAGGCCCCGAGTAACGACCAAGGGGCAGAGCAGCGTGCGTTGGGACCAGTTCGGGCTCTTAGGCGAGAGCTCAGCCGGCCCTTCAGACCGCGCTTCGCTCGATTCCTGGCCCGTTCTTCGAACTATTCTCGAAACAGGCCCGATACCGGAGGTGGGATTCGAACCCACACGCCCTTTCGGGCAATCGATTTTGAATCGATCGCGTCTGCCATTCCGCCACTCCGGCCGGCCGTCGAAGGGTAGCCCCGCACGCCGCCGTACCGATGCGGGCGGCCGTCGTCAGTCGCGCGCCTGGACGGCGATGGTCGCCGGGGCCGCCGGCGCTGCCCATGCCGGCGACCGTACCCGCGGGCCGGTCACTGCTCGTCCATCTCGCGCCGGATCTCCTCCTCGGTGATCGGCCGCTGACGCGGGCCGTAGGCCTGCCAGCCGCTCGCCACCAGCGCGACTCCGAAGCCGAACGCGACCCAGATCGGCCAGAAGTAGCCGCCGCCGCCGAGCGCCCAGATGCCGACCATCAGCGCCAGCACCCCGACCGCCGTGAGCGCGAGGCTGCGGAAGCTGCGCTGCGCCTTGAGCCTGTTCAAGGCCCGCGTGCGGGCGTCGTCCTGACCGACCTCCTCCACGTGGAGGAGTCTAGCCCCGGCGCCGACCGGCGCGGGGGCGGCGCCGTCCGCATCCGCCTGCCATCCTCGGCCGTCGTGAACGCGAACGGTACGAGACGGTGACGCCGACCGACGCCGATCTCGCCTCGGCCTCCGTGCACCGGCGCCTGCTCGCCGCGATTCTCGACGGCGAGCTCGCCCCGGGGGACAGGGTCCCTTCCGAGCGGGCGCTGTCCGAGCGCCACGGCGTCAATCGCCACGCCGTCCGCGAGGCGCTCAAGCGCCTTCAGCAGGCGGGGCTGGTCCGGATCGCCCAGGGGGGCGCCACCCGCGTCCTCGACTGGCGCGAGAGCGCCGGGCTCGATCTGATGCTCGACCTGATGCGCCATGGCGGGGTGCCGCCCCCCGAGCTCGTCGGCGCCGTGCTCGAGATGCGCGCGAGCGTCGGCATCGACGCCGCCCGGCGCTGCAGCGAACGGGGCGACGGGGAGCAACGGGCCGAGATCGGGCGCCGGGCCGCGGCGGCGGCGGAGCTCGCCGTCGGCGCCGGGGAGGACGCGCTGGTCGATGCCTACGCCGGACTCTGGGGGCTGATCGTCGACGGCTCCGGGAACGTCGCCTACCGGCTCGCGCTCAACTCGCTGAACGCGGCGCTCACGGCGGATCCGGAGTTGGCCGCGGCGCTCACCCCGCGGGACCCGGCCGGCCTGCTGCGGCTCGGCGACGCGATCGCGGCCGGGGATGCCGACGTCGCGACCGACGCCGCTCGCGGGCTGCTCGAGGCCGACCTCGACCGGGTCGCCTGACGGCCGGCCCCCCGGAGATCGCGGGACCTCCGCGGCCGGCCCGGGACGTCGCTCCGAGGGCTACAGCTGCACGACGTCGGCGCGGATCCGGCCGCGGTCGGCGGCGGCGCGCAACGCGGCGTAGTCGCGCTCGTTCTGATCGGCGTAGCGGGCGGCGAACTCGACCATCGCCCGCTCGAAGTGGTCGCCGCCGCCCAGGTAGGAGGCGATCGCGACGCGATCGCCGGAACGGGCGTGGGCGTTGGCCAGCACGCCGCCGCAGAGCCGCGCGTAGACGGCGAGCGTCCGCGGCGCCATCAGGTCGATCCGCGCCGAGCCCTTCGCATCCCAGAGCTGACGCACGTAGTAGTCGCGGCGCCCTCCGTCGGGCTGGGGCACCGACGTCCAGCCGAGGAGGATGTCGCCGCTCGCCTGCATCAGGCGCTGCCCCTCGACGACGCGACGCCCCTGGCGCGCGTAGGCGCTCCGGCCCGCGAACGGCTCGAGCACCGACCGTTGCGCCTCCTTGATCTGCAGGAACAGCGGGTCGTCGTTGTCACGTCCGAGCATCAGGACGATCCAGCTCCGCGTGCCGACGCTGCCGACCCCGACCACCTTGCGGGCGATGTCGATGAGGCGGAACCGGTCGAGCAGCTTGCGCAGGCCCTGCGGGAGGCTCGCCCGGTACTCGTCGTAGATCCTCCGCAGCTCGCCCTCCGCAGCCGCCAGCGTGTCGGCGTCGAGCAGCTCGCGCAACGGCGTGATCAGCGGCGGGTCGCTGATGATCCGGAGCTCGCCGTCGACCTCGCGGACCAGCTTCGCGAACGCTCGCACCGAGGTCTTCCGCCTCGCCTTCGCCAGGTTGCGCTCGAACAGCTCCACCGCCGACTCGTCGATCTCGTCGGAATAACGCTGCCGGATCAGGTCGAGGTCGACCCGCTCGTACCAGGACTCGAGGTTCCCCATCCTGGCGAGCCGCCGGATCTGATCCCGGTACTCGCCCGCCGCCGCCTGCACCGCCAGCACCCGCTGCTTGCGCCCGAACTCGCGATCGCGCCCGGCGACCTCGACGCTCGCCGCGAGCCGCTTCAGGTCCCATTCCCAGGGACCGGGCAGGGTCTCGTCGAAATCGTTGATGTCGAAGATCAGGCCCCGGTCCGGTGCGGCGAACCCGCCGAAGTTGGCGAGGTGCGCATCGCCGCAGAGCTGTGCCGTGATCCCCGACCGCGGCGTCGCGGCGAGATCCGACGCCATGATCGCGGCGCCGCCGCGGAAGAAGGCGAACGGGGAGGCGAGCATGCGGCCGTAGCGGATCGGCAGCAGCTCCGGCGCGCGGTCGGCGGCCTGCGCCTCGAGGATCGCCACGGGGTCGGGGCGATCGCCGGCCGGCGACCACTCACCGTGGCTCGAGCGTGGCGCCAACTCCCGCGCCCGCTTGCCTCGAGCGCGGGAATCGACGCGTCCGTTGTCGGCCCGAGGCTGCGAGCGGCTCTCCTCCGTGGAGCTCACGCCACTGGACTTTACGGATGAAGCGCGCTTCGCCCGTCACCCGGTCGGCGAGCCGGGAAGGTCCGACCGATCAGGTTCAATCGCGCCATGGAGCAGGCCGAGGCCAGAGCCGCGCGAACGCCCCGCCCGGGGAGGCGGCTCGCGGAGGCGTTCACATCGATCGACAGCTACGGGCCCGTGCTGCTGTCGATCGTCCTCACCTACGTGCTCGCGATCCTGCTGACCGACGAGGATGCCGCGCAACTCGTCATCCTCGCCCAGATCCTCAACGTCTGGCTCGTCTTCAGGGTCGCGCGCGCGCGCCCGGCGATCCGCCGGGCGACCAACGTCCTGATCATCATCGCCGCCATCGCCGCAATCGCGACGTTGCTCGGCGCCGGCGACAGCGACGGGGCGATCCTCTCCGCGGCGAGCTGCGCGCTCTATCTCGTCGCCCCGATGGCGGTCGTCCGCCACCTGGTCTCGCGGCGGCTCATCGATGTCCAGACGATCCTCGGCGCGATCGCCGCCTACCTGCTGATCGGGATGTTCTTCGCCTTCGCCTACCACCTCGTGGGCAAGGTCCAGGACGGGCCGTTCTTCGGCGCCGACGGCGACGGGACGATGTCGCAGGACCTCTTCTTCAGCTTCACGACGATGCTCACGATCGGCTTCGGCAACCTCGTCCCGGCCGGAAACCCGGGGCAGACGATGGCGGTCGCCGAGGGCCTGACGGGCCAGCTCTTCCTCGTCGTCGCCGTCGCCAAGGCGGTCAGCTCGTGGCGACCGGAGCCGCGTCGCAGCGAGGGCACCTGAACCGACGTCACCCTGCGCGTACGCCTCCGGGGGGCGCGTCCGCAACTCGACCAGGCATCGACGGAGGCGGATCGGCCGGCGGGCCGGTCCGCCACCGGCAGTCGGGGCGCCCGGATTTGAACCGGGGACCTTCTCGCCCCAAACGAGATGCGCTACCAGGCTGCGCTACGCCCCGAGGGCGACGAGTCTAGCCTGGCCCCGAGCGCCGGCGAGAACCCGCGCTCAGCTCGCCAGGTCGAACAGCTCCTCCTGGGGCCGGTCCGGGTAGCCCTCCTCGCGGATCCGCTGGATCCAGCCGTGCAGGCGGATCCGCAGGTCGGCGCTGCGGCTGCGGATCGTCATCACGCCGTGCTCGGCGTTGCGCACCCGGGGCGGCAGCGGCCGGCCCCGGAACCAGCGCTGGAGGCGGATCCGCTCGTGGCCGACGCCGAGCCGCTCGCACCAGAAGCGGACCATCTCGACCACGTCCTGGCCCTCGTCGAACTGCAGGCGGTAGTCGATCCGCCCGTTCGAGAGCCGCCGCAGCCAGTGCGCGGCGAGCGCGACCGCGTCGGGGTCGGCGCTGCGGATCTCGACCGGGCCGATGTCGGACGTGCTCCGCTCCGACATGCAGAGGGCCAGGAACTGCCGGAACGTCGGATCGCGGGACAGGCGCTCGAACTCGGCTCGCTCATCGGCGTGGGCCGCGTTTCTCAGCTTTCGGTACTCGGCTTGCATTCTCACCGTTCCACCTCGGGTTCTCTCACCGATCTCTCTCTTCATTCCGAACAGATGTTCCCCAACGGGTCGGACGGAACGGAGGCACCGCCGGCGGTCACTAGTCTCCGGGTCCGATGGCCGACGTCCGACCGCTCCGCGCCCTCCATTACGACCCCGCACGGGTCGCCATCGAGGCCGTCACGGCACCCCCCTACGACGTCATCGACCCGGATGGACGGCGCGAGCTGCTCGCCCGCTCGCCACACAACGTCGTCGCCCTGGACCTGCCCGAGGCGCCGGCCGGCGACCGCTACGAGCACGCCGCCGCGCTGCTCCGGGCGTGGCGGGACGAGGGGATCCTCGTCGCCGACCCGGAGCCGACGATCTGGGCCTACGAGCAGGACTACCGGGCGCCCGACGGCGAGCGCCGCACCCGGCGCGGGCTCCTCGCCCGGATCGCCGTCACCGGCTACGGGCCGGGCCTGATCCGGCCCCACGAGCGCACCCAGCCGGGGCCGAAGGAGGACCGGCTGCGGCTGACGCGGGCGACGGCGCACAACCTCTCGCCGATCTTCGTGCTCCACTCCGGCGACGCCTGGGGCGCGATCGAGCCCGCGCTCGACGGCGAGCCGTTCTGCGCGGTCACCGACCCCGACGGGACCGTCCACCGCGCCTGGCCGGTCGCCGACCCGGAGATCCACGCCGCGGTCGCCGACGCCGTCGCCGACTCCGAGCTGCTGATCGCCGACGGCCACCACCGCTACGAGACCGCCCGCACCTACGCCGACGAGGTCGGGGCGGAAGCCGGCGACGACGCCCGCTACACGCTCGCCTGCCTCGTCTCGCTCGACGACCCCGGGCTCAGCGTCTTCGCCACCCACCGGCTCCTGCACGGCCTCGACGAGGATGAGCAGAGGGAGCTGCGCGAGAGCCTGATGGCCCGCTTCGAGGTCACCGCGGTCGACGATCCCTCCGATCTCGTCCCCGGAGCCGGCGACGGCACCGTAGCCTTCGGCTACCTGGACGCGGCGCACGACACCCCCTACCGGCTCCGGCTCCACGACGAGTCGGCGCTCGCGGCCGCCCTCCCCGACGCCTCCGAGGCCTACCGGACGCTCGACGCGGCGGCGCTCGAGGCACTCGTCCTGAGCGGGCCGCTGGGGATGAGCGCCGACGACATCGCCGCCAAGCGCGGCCTCTCCTACTGCTCCGACCTCGACGAGGCCGTCGCCCGGGTCGAGCGCGGCGACGCCGACGCCGGCTTCTTCCTCCGCCCGACGCCGGTCGAGCAGGTCCGCGCCGTCGCCGACGCCGGCGAGACGATGCCGCCGAAGTCGACCTACTTCTTCCCGAAGCTGCTCACCGGGATCGTCTTCAACCCGCTCGCCCCGGGCGCCCGCCGGTGAAGATCTACACGCGCACGGGCGACGACGGCACCACCGGGCTCTGGTACGGCGGCCGGCGGCCGAAATCGGACGCACGGATCGAGGCCTACGGGACGATCGACGAGGCCGGCTCGGCGCTGGGCGTCGCCCGCTCGCTCTGCGGCGCCGGCAGCGAGGAGATCGCCCGCGACCTGGTCGATCTGCAGCGCGACCTGTTCGTCGCCGGCGCCGAGCTCGCGGCCGCCCCCGAGGCGTCGGGGCGGCTCGAGGACGGGGTCAGCCGCGTCACCGCGGCCATGACCGACGCCCTCGAGCCGGTCATCGACCGCTACATGCAGCGGGTCGATCTGCCACCGAAGTTCGTCATCCCGGGCGGCACCGAGCTCTCCGCCGCGCTCGACCTCGCGCGGGCGATCATCCGCCGGGCGGAGCGCCGCGTCGCCGCGCTCGCCGCCGACGGGCAACTCGCCTCGACCGCCGTCGTCGCCTACCTCAACCGCGCCGCCGATCTCGTCTACGCGATGGCCCGCTTCGCCGACGTCTCCGACCCGGCCCTGTTCGAGGGACGGGGCGGCGGCAGCGGGGCCGGGAGCTGATGCGCGCCGTAGCCCGCCGTCGCGAGGGGCTCGCCCACGTCATCGCGGTCGACGGCCACGAGATCGCCGTCGACGAGCCCGTGGAGGCGGGCGGAACCGACACCGCGCCCTCGCCGACCCGCCTTCTGACCGCCTCGCTCGCCGGCTGCACGGCGATCACGATGGCGATGTACGCCGAGCGCAAGGGCTGGCAGCTCGACGGCCTCGAGGTCGAGGTCGGCTTCGAGGGCCCGCCACGGGTCGGCGAGACCGCTCGCTTCGCGGTCACGGTGACGCTTCCCGAGCACCTCGATGCCGAGCAGCGGCAGCGGATCATGGTGATCGCCGGCAAGTGCCCGGTGCACCGGATCCTCGCCGGCGACACCGAGGTCGTCGTCACGGAGCGGCCCTGATGGACCTCGGGATCGCCGGTCGCGGCTGCGTCGTCACCGGCGCCAGCCGCGGGATCGGCCGGGCGACCGCGAGGATGCTCTGCGAGGCGGGGGCGCAGGTGCTCCTCGTCGCCCGCGGCGACGAGGAGCTGGCGGAGGCCGCGGCAGCGTGCGGCCGCGCCGGCGCCGCCGGCAACGGCCGCGCCGCCCACCTCGCGATCGACGTCACCGCCACCGACGCCGCCGAGCGCATCCTCGCCGAGGCCGAGGATCGCTTCGGCGCCCTCGACGTGATCGTCAACGGCGCCGGCACGGCGACGTGGCGCGACCTCGACGACATCCCCGACGAGGCCTGGGGCGAGGCGTGGGAGCTGAACGTGATGGCGCCGATGCGGCTGATGCGCGGGGCGCTGCCGGGGATGGCCGAGCGCGGCTGGGGCCGCGTCGTCAACGTCGCGTCGACCGCCGGCAAGCGGCCCTCGGCGAAGATGGGCGAGTACTCGGTCGCGAAGGCGGCCGAGCTCTCGCTCTCGCGCCTCTACGCCGACCGCTGGGCCGGCAGCGGCGTCCTCGTCAACGCGGTCTGCCCGGGCCCGGTCAAGTCGGAGATGTGGATGGCGCCCGACGCCCTGCTCGACCAGTCGGTCGCGCTGGGCGGCCACCCCGGCCGCGAAGCCGGGCTCGAGGCCGTCGGGTCGTCGCGACCGATCGGCCGGCTGGCGGAGGTCGACGAGATCGCCTCGGTGATCGCCTTCCTCTGCTCGGAGCGGGCCTCCTACGTCCTCGGCGCGGCATGGGGGGTCGACGGCGGCACGGTCCAGGTGATCATCTGAGCGACGCGGGCCCGGACCTGGTCGGGAGCCTGCTCGCACCCGAGGCGGCCGAGCGCCTGCACGCGCACGGCAGCCGCAGTGCCGCCGTGCTGGTGCCGTTGTTCGGCTGGCCCGAGCGCCCGGGGCTGATCTTCACCGAGCGCCGCCGCGACCTGCGCCGCCACGCCGGTGAGATCTCCTTCCCGGGCGGCCGCGCCGACCCCGGCGAGACGCTCGTCGAGTGCGCCCTGCGCGAAGCCCGGGAGGAGATCGGGCTCGACCCGGCCGCGGTCGAGGTCGTCGGCGCGCTGCCGCCGACCGCGACCGTCGTCACGTCGTTCAAGGTGCTGCCGGTCGTCGGC
Organism: uncultured Conexibacter sp.; assembly: GCA_964613275.1. Lineage (GTDB taxonomy): Bacteria > Actinomycetota > Thermoleophilia > Solirubrobacterales > 70-9 > RHKX01. The sequence goes on from CAZTGN010000007.1 coordinate 10,724, forward strand.
CTGGTCCCCGAGCGGCTCGCACACACGCTGAGCCCGCACGAGGTCGAGCGCGTGATCGAGCTCGACCTCGACGAGCTGCGGCGCTCGTTCGGGATGCGGCGGCTGATCCGCCGCGGCGTGCCCTTCCGCAGCCCGACCTACGACGTCGAGGGCGCCTTCATCTGGGGTGCGACCGCGCGGATGCTGCAGCAGCTCCTCGAGCGCCTCGACGGCCGATAGCCGTCCCCGGCACGCCGGCGGCGCTGCACCTCGACGGGGCGGGCGCCGGGCGGCGGCGAGACTCAGCCGCCGGTCTCGATCGGGACGCCGACGAGGTTCCCCCACTCCGTCCAGGAGCCGTCGTAGTTCTTGACGTCGGCCTCGCCGAGGAGCTCGCTGAGGACGAACCAGGTGTGGGCGGAGCGCTCGCCGATCCGGCAGTAGGCGATGATCGGCTCCCCGGCGCCGCTGACGCCGGCCTCGTCGTAGACGCGACGCAGCTCGGCCACCGGCAGGAATCTCCCGTCGTCGGCGATCGCGTCCGACCAGGGCACGAGCACCGCCCCGGGGATGTGGCCCCCGCGCAATGCCCCCTCCTGCTCGTAGCCGGTCATCGCGACCAGCTCGCCGGTGAACTCGAGCCGGCTGCGAACGTCGACGAGGCGGCACTCGCCCCCGAGCGCCGCGAGGACCTCGTCCCGGCGGGCGCGGATCGACTCGTCGGCGGGCGCGGCGTCGAACCGGGCCGGCGGGTACGCGACAGGATCGGTGTCGGTCTCCCGGCCCTCGGCGATCCAGGCGTCGCGGCCGCCGTCGAGGAGCTTGACCGCGTCGTGGCCGAAGTAGCGGAAGCACCAGTAGGCGTAGGCGGCGAACCAGTTGTGGCGGTCGCCGTAGGCGATGACGGTGTGCCCGCTCGAGATCCCGCGCGCCCCGACCAGCTCGGCGAAGCCATCGCGGTCGAGGAGGTCCCGCCGCACCTGGTCCTGAAGCTCGCGCCGCCAGTCGAATCCGATCGCTCCGGGAATGTGGGCCTCCGCATAGGCAGTCGGGTCCTCGTCGACCTCGACGATCCTCAGCCCCTCGTCGTCGCGATGCTCGTCGAGCCACTCGCTCGTCACGAGGACGTCCTTCGCGTACCGGTCCGATCGGTCCAACTTCGCTCCTTGCCGCTCGCGGTCGGGAGCCGGGACCCTATCCGTCGGTCAGCGGCCCCCGACCGTCGCGGCGATCGCCGCCGCCATCGCCGCCGCCATCGCCGCCGTCCAGCCGCCGCCCTCGCCGCCGTCACCGCCATCGTCGCGCTCGGCGCGCACGATCCGGACCGGGATCATCCAGGTCCGGGCCGCCCGTTCGACGAGCTCGGCGCCGGCCGCCAGCAGGGCCGGATCGACGGTCCCGGCGGCCTCGTAGACGAAGCCGCGGACCGGCGTGTCGACCAGCTTCGCCAGCAGGCTCTCGAGCCGGAGGCGGTTGACCGCCTCGAGCTCGTCGCCGGTCCCGGTCGCCGAGCCGAGCAGCCAGGCGACGACGGCGACGTCGCCGACCAGCTCGAGGATCGTCCCGACCCGGTCGGGATCGGCGATCGCCGCCTCGATCCCGGCCGCCTCGATCCCGGCCACGGCCTGCGGACGCCGCGTCGTCCCGCGGACCGCCCAGCCGTCGTCGAGCAGCGCCCGTCCGAGCCCGCGGCCGTGACAGCCGCAGCCGACGAGCAGCGCCCGGGCCACCGGCTAGGCCCGCCGGTCGGTCCGCCGGTCCTCCGGGCCGCCGCCTGCGGTCCCGCCTCCTGCGGTCCCGCCTCCTGCCGGCCCGCCTCCTGCCGGCCCGGCGTCGCCGCCCTCGCCGTCGTCGCGAAGCTCGCGGTCCAGCTTCGCGAGCTCGTCGATCCGCCCGCGCTCGCGGACGCGCTGATCCTCGCGCCCCATCCGCTCGGCGTCGCGGACGGTCAGGTCGCTGGCCCCGCGCCGGCGCCGGTACTCGTTCTGCGCGGCGATCATCTGCGCGACGTCGTCCTGCTCGAGCTGAAGCTCGGTCTCGTAGTCGCGGGTCGGCTTCCAGTCGAGGAGGTCGGCGCCGCTGCCGGGGTAGGAGCGCGCGAGCAGCACGAGGACGGCGACGATGAACGCGACCATCCCGAGCGTGATCAGCACGTAGTCCATGTGCCCACGGTCACCATAGCCCGCGGCGCCGCGGCCGGGGCGGGCGCTATCGTCGCGACATGGGCGCAGCGACAGCGGCGAGCGTCGACGGGCGGATCACCGCACCCGAGGATGCGAAGATCTCGATCCTCGACGACGGGCTGCTGCGCGGCGACGGCGCCTTCGAGGTGGTCAAGCTCTACGGTGGCCACCCGTTCCGCCTCGGTGCCCATCTCGACCGCCTGCGCCGCTCCGCCGACGCGATCCACCTCGACTTCGACGGCGCCGCGCTCGAGGCCGAGATCGCCGCGCTGCTCGCCGCCGGCGAAGGCGCGGCCGACGGCTGCCTGCGGATCGTCCTGACCCGCGGCGGTCGCCGGCTGCTGACGCTCGAGCGCCTGCCCGAGTGGGCTCCGAGCGCACGCGTCTCCCTCGTCACGCTGAGCCCGAACGAGATCCTCGCCGGCGTCAAGTCGATCTCCTATGCGGCCAACATGCACGCCACCCGCCTCGCGATCGCCGACGGTTCCGACGAGGCCGTCTACGTCGATGCCGCCGGGACCGTGCTCGAGGCTCCGACCTCGTCGGTCTTCTGGACCGGGGCCGACGGCGTCCTGCGCACGCCGGCGCTCGCCGTCGGGATCCTCGACTCGATCACCCGCGCGGTCGTCGTCGAGAGCCTCGAGGTCGAGGAGGGCACCTACCCGAGCGCCGAGCTGACCGGTGCAAGGGCGGCCTTCCTGGCCTCGACCACGCGGGAGATCCAGCCGATCGCCACGGTAGACGGCCGCCGGCTGGAGGAGGTCGGCGGCGAGCACGCCGCGGCGGCGCGGGCCGCGCTCGCGGCCGCCGTGGAGGCCGAGCGGGCCTCGGGGGCGGCGGGGGGCGGGGCGGAACCCGGCCCGTGAGCGTGAGCGCGCGCGAGGGCCCCGAGCCGCCGGAGGCCTGCGAGCAGGCCTTCCCGCGGATCGGCTCCTACGGCTTCCTCTCCGACTGCGAGACCGGGGCGCTGATGGCGGCGAACGGCTCGATCGAGTGGATGTGCCTGCCGCGCTTCGACTCGCCGAGCCTCTTCGGGGCCCTGCTCGACCGTGACGCCGGGGCGATGCGGTTCGCCCCGGACGAGCGCGTTCCCGTCGCCCGCCGCTATGAGCCCGGAACCAACGTGATCGAGACGACCTGGGCGACCGAGACCGGCTGGGTGATCGTCCGCGACGCGTTGGTCGTCAACGCCGTCCGCGCCCACGACGGCCGCAACCGGCTCGTCGCCGAGCACCTGCTGCTGCGCTGGGCCCACTGCCCGGAAGGCCACGTCGAGATCGAGTTCGCCTGCGATGCCTTCCCCGACTACGGCCGCGGCCGCGTCGACTGGGACCTCGACGCCGAGCTCGGCGTCGCGACGGCGGACGTCGGCGACGTCCCGTTGCGCCTGCAGGCCGACATCGACCTCGTGCTCGACGACGGCTGCGTCTGGGGCGTCGACCGGCTCGGGACCGACGAGAACGCGTTCGTCGCCCTCGCCTGGTCGGACGAGGCGGAGCTCCCCGGCCACGCGGGCGACGCGGCCCGGCGGATCTACGAGACCGGTCAGGCCTGGCGGCGCTGGCTCGAGCGCGGCAGGTTCCCCGACCACCGCTGGCGCGGCGAGCTGCAGCGCTCGGCGCTCACCCTGAAGGGCCTCATGTACGCGCCCACCGGCGGCATGGTCGCGGCGCTGACGACATCGTTGCCGGAGACGCTCGGCGGCGAGCGCAACTGGGACTACCGCTACACGTGGATCCGCGACGCCACCTTCGCGCTCTGGGGCCTGCACGTGCTCGGGCTCGACGACGAGGCGCGCGACTTCATGGACTTCGTCGAGCGGGCGACCGCCGACGGCGACGGGCACCTGCAGATCATGTACGGGATCGACGGCGGGAAGGAGTTGACCGAGACCACCCTCGACCACCTCCACGGCTACCTGGGCTCGCGCCCGGTGCGGATCGGCAACGCCGCCTACTCGCAGCGTCAGAACGACGTCTACGGCGCCCTGCTCGACTCGATCTACATCCACTCGCGGGCGCTGGGCGGCGTCAGCGACGGCCTCTGGGCGATCGCCCGCGATCAGGTCGAGGCGGCGATCTCCGTCTGGGAGCAGCCCGACCAGGGGATCTGGGAGGCGCGGGGGGAGCCGAAGCACTACCTCTCCTCGAAGCTGATGTGCTGGGTGGCGCTCGACCGCGGCACCCGCCTGGCCAAGGCCCGCGGCGAGCGCGACCTGGCCGGGCGCTGGAGCGCCGAGGCGGATCGGGTCAAGGCCGACATCCTCGATCGCGGCGTCAACGACGACGGGGTCTTCCGCCAGCACTACGACACCGACGAGCTCGACGCATCGACGCTCCTGATCCCGCTGGTCCGCTTCCTCCCCTCCGACGACGAGCGGGTCGTCAAGACGGTCCTCGCGATCGCCGAGGAGCTGACCGAGATGGGGCTGGTCCTGCGCTACCGGACCGAGAGCACCGACGACGGCCTCGACGGCGCCGAGGGCACGTTCACGATCTGCTCGTTCTGGCTCGTCTCGGCGCTGGCCGAGATCGGCGAGCGCGATCGTGCCGCCGGGCTCTGCGAGCACCTGCTGATGATGGGCGGCGCGCTCGACCTCTACGCCGAGGAGATCGATCCGCACACCGGCCGCCAGCTCGGCAACTTCCCGCAGGCCTTCACCCACCTGGCGCTGATCAACGCCGTCTCCCAGGTCGTCGCCGACGAGATCGCCGACGGGCGCGACCCCGACGAGCGCGCCGTCTTCAGCGAGATGCGCGCCGTCCACGGCGAAGGCCAGACCGCCCCCTGACCCCACCCTGGGTCATCTCACCCACGTATGACGTGGTCAGGATCACCCACCCCCGGGCGGGGTCGGGCTCAGCCCGCGATCCGTGCCTCCGCGGCCGCCTCGATCCGCTCCTCGTCGGTCGGCGGGGTGTCGCGCAGGTACCACTCGGCGTCGAGCGCCCCGCGGGTGCCGGAGCCGGCGGCGGTGACCGCCTGGCGGTAGGTGAAGTCGACGAGGTCGCCGACCGCGAAGACGCCGGCGAGGTTGGTCTTCGTCGAGGGCTCGGCGACCCTGACGTAGCCGTTGTCGTGGAGGTCGACCTGCCCGGCGACGAGCTCGGACCCGGGGATGTGGCCGATCGCGACGAACGCCCCGCCGACCGCGAGCTCCTCGGTCGCGCCGGTCTCGGCGTGGCGGATCCGGACGTGGTCGAGGGCACCGTCTTCGGCGGCGACGAACTCCTCCGGCACGAACGGGGTCCTGAACTCGATGTTGTCGACCGCCCGGGCCCGGTCCTGCATCACCATCGAGGCGCGGAACTCGTCCCGGCGGTGCAGCACGGTCAGCTTGTCGGCGTACTTGGCAACGAAGATCGAGTCCTCCATCGCGGTGTCGCCGCCGCCGATCACGACGACGTCGCGGCCCTTGAAGAAGGCGCCGTCGCAGACCCCGCAGGTGGAGACGCCCCGACCGGCGAGCTCGAGCTCGCCCCCGATCCCGAGCCGCTTCGGCTGCGCGCCCCTGGCGAGGATGACGGCGCGCGCCCGGTACTCGTCGTCACCGACCCGGACCGTCTGGATGCCGCCGTCGGTGAGCTCGACCGCGGTCGCGTCGTCGGTGACGAAGCGCGCCCCGAAGCGCTCCGCCTGAGCGCGGAAGCGGTTCATCAGCTCCGGGCCCATGATCCCCTCCGGAAAGCCCGGGTAGTTCTCGACCTCGGTCGTGTTCTGGAGCTGTCCGCCCCACTGAAAGCCCTCGATCACGAGCGGCTCGAGATCGGCGCGGGCGGCGTAGATCGCCGCCGTGTAGCCGGCGCAGGCGCCGCCGATGATGATCACGTTCTCGATTCGCTGCTCGGTCACTGCTCGCTCCTCGCGTGGATGCTGTCCGGGAACTCTACTTCATTTTGTGAAGTATTGGAAGGCGCGGCCGAAGCGGGCCACTCCCCGCTCTCATCATCCTCCACCGAGCGGCCCTCCGCCTCCCAGCGGGCGACCGTGCGGCGGAGCTGCAGGAAGGCGACGATCCCGGGCGGCAGCGGCATCCAGAAAGCGATCAGGCGGTAGACGAGGACGGCGGCGATCACGGTCGAGGCGGGCTCGCCGAAGATCACGAAGGCACCGATCAGCCCGCCGTCGACGGCGCCGACGCCGGCCGGATCGGGCGCCAGGTTCGCCGCCATGCCGATGAAGAAGCCCAGCACCAGCACCGCGATCGGCAGCGCCACCCCGAACGCCATGAAGGTCGCCCAGAGGATGCCGATGTTCGCGGCCCAGAAGCCGGCCGCGCCGAGCATCGCGAGCCCTCCCTTGCGCGGCTCGCGCACGAACCCGAAGGCGAGCCTGGCACCGGTCGAGATCGTCGCCGGGACCCGACTCAGCCGCAGCGCCGCCCGGCTCGCCCGGTTGCCGCCCTCGAGCGACAGCCGCCGCTCGAGGTCGGCGGGCACGAGCATGATCAGCAGGAACGCGATCGCGACCCCGCCCGCGATCGCCGCCGGGATGATCGTCATCGACACCGGGTTCGGCCCCGCGAGCACGCCCGTCTCGAGCAGGATCCCGAACACGATCACCGCGAGCACGTAGAAGGCGTAGAGGAGCACGATGAAGGCGACCATCCGCTCGGCCGCCTCGACCCTCCGCATCCCCGCCTTGCGCAGCGCCCAGTAGCTCAACACCACGCCGCCGGCGCCGCCGGCCGAGAGCACCCGCGAAGCCGCCAGCCCCGCCATCGTGATCTGGTAGCTCTCACGCCAGTCGAGGTGGACGAGGTTCTCGCCGATCACCCCGCGGAACAGCGCCACGTAGGCGCCGAAGGCGAGCACGTTGAAGCCCACCGCCAGCGCGAACCACCGCCAATCCCCCTCGGCCAGCTTCTCGATCGCGTCCTCGAGGCCGATCAGCTTCGGCAGCAGCACGTAGATCGCCGCGAACAGCAGCAGGACGACGAGCGCCGTCAGCGCCACCCGGCCCGGGTCCTCCAGGAGCGAGGGCGCATCGCCGCCGCGCGGCGGCGTAGTCCGGGGAGCGTCGCTCAGCCTGCCGTTGCCCTCGACAGGCCGCTTCCCGGCGCGGTCCGGCTCAGCCATCGGTTCATGTTCGCATCCGGGCCGGGGGGCTCGCCGGCGCCGCGGCTCACGCCCGCGCCGCCCGCTCCAGCCCCTGGATCGCGCGGCTGACCGCCAGCGCGAGCGGCTCCGCCGGCGGCTCCCCGAGCCGGACGGCGGCGACGAGCCCGAGCCCGGCGATCAGGTCGACCACGTAGTGCTCGCCGAGGTAGACGAGCGCGAACCCGAGCACCCCGGCGTACGTCCAGCCGATCGCGCCGGCGGTCCGGCTCGACTCCGAGAGCAGGATCGCGGCCAGCACCGAAGCGCCGAAGTGCAGCGACGGCATCGCCGCCCAGGGATTGCCGTCGACGGTGTCGTACATGCGCGGCCAGGCGTCGCGGAACGTCTCCTCGCCGACCGCCAGCATCCGCCGCTCGACCGGATCGTCGCCGGTGTAGCCGTTCGCCGCCGCCCACCACGGAGGCGCCGTCGGCAGCGCGATATAGACGGCGCAGCCGAGGTCGAAGGCGGCGCCCATCTGGCGCGCGGCCCGCGCGAAGCGACCCTCGTCGCGGACGAGGACGTAGAGCAGCGACAGGTGCGGCTCGAAGAACCAGGCCCAGTGGGTGAAGCTGAGCACGCGGTCGAGCGCCGTCACCGACCCGTCGGCCGGCGTCAGCGCCCGCTGCAGTCGCGTGTTCGGCAGGCGGCCGCGACCGAGGACCCGGTCGCCGCGGATCGGGTAGCGGATCCGCAGCCGCCGCCGCAGCGCCGCCGGGTCGTCGTAGGGGAGCTCGTGGATCATCGTGAACGCCCACATCTGCTGGGCGAAGATGACGGCGTCGCGCGCCTTGGTTCGCCGCCGCAGCGTCGCCGTGGCGACCGGCCCGGCGATCGTGGCCGCGACGGTGGCAGCGGGATGAAGACCGAGGCGCTTGCGCAGGAGCGGCACCGCCAGCGAGGCGACGATCGCGGCGCGGGCGGCGCCGCGGAGCCAGGGCCCCAGCCGGGAACGGCCCCTGCGGGATGAAGCAGCCGCCAGCGACAAACCGCAGGCGAGTATATGAGCGCCCCCGCCGGCGCTCCGTGAGGGGGAGAGCGGCATCTGCCGGTACGTGCCCCTAGAATGGCGGCGCCTTGCTGGCCGTCCGCAGAAGAGTCGCGTGGATCACCCTCGTCGCAACCGCCGCTGCGCTCGCGGCGGTGCCGGAGCTGGCCGCGGCCGACCTGCTCGCGCCCGACGCCGCCGCCTCCGACGAAGCCGGCAGCGCCCGCACCCTGTACGTCGTCATGGCGGTGCTCGCGACGCTGACCGTGGTCGCCGTCCTGATCGCCCTCGCAGGCGCCGTTCGCGGCCGCTCGGGCACCGGACGCGAGCCCCGTGCCCGCGGCGGCTCGGCACAGCTCCGCGTCGGCGCCGGGCTCGGCGTCATCGCCCTGGTCGTGTTCGGCATCGGCGTGATCTGGACCGGCCAGGACGGCGACGTCCCCTACCTGTTCTCCGGCGAGAAGGCCGAGGCGTCGACGAACGACCCGATCACGATCCAAGCCGACGCCCAGCAGTGGCTGTGGCGGTACGAGTACCCGGTCGCGGACCCACCCGAGGACGGCTTCAGCACGGGCGCGGCCTACAGCTACCAGGAGCTGACCGTCCCCGTCGACACGCCGATCACGCTCGAGATCGGCTCGATCGACGTCCTGCACCGCTGGTCGGTCCCCGCGCTCGCCCCGAGCGCCGACGCGGTGCCGGGGATCACCAACGAGGTCTCCTTCACGGCGACCGAGACCGGCACCTTCGAGGGGGCCTCGACGCGGTTCTCGGGCCCCGGCTACGCGACGATGCGGACGCGGGTGCACGTGGTCGAGCCCGACGAGTACGAGCAGTTCATCGACGACCGCGTCGGCGCCATCAACGAGGCCCGCCAGGGCGTGCAGGAGAGGGTCCAGGCGGGCACCGCGCCGGGAGTGGAGCTCGAGCAGAAGTGACGCCCGTTCGCACCGCATCGCATCCCGAGATCGTCAGCGAGCAGGTCCCGCGTGCGCAGAAGCCGTGGATCTCGCTGGTGACGAGCGCCGACCACAAGGCCGTCGGGCGGATGTACATCGCAACCGCGCTCGTCTTCGCGAGCGCCGCCCTGGCCGAGCTCCTGATGATGCGCCTGCAGCTGATGGTCCCGGAGAACACCCTGATCCGGCCCGAGATCTTCGATCGGCTGCTCTCCGCCTTCGGCGCGACCGCGCTGCTGCTCTTCGCCCTGCCGCTCGCGATCGGCCTGATGTCGGTCGTCGTGCCGCTGCAGATCGGATCGCGCGGCATGGCGCTGCCCCGCCTCAACCAGCTCTCCTACTGGCTCTACGCGCTCGGCGGCATCACGATCTACGGCAGCTTCCTCTACCGGCCCTCGGAGGCGGGGATCCTGGCGCTGCCGCCGCTCTCCTCCACGGAGTTCCTGCCCGGCGCGGCCGTCGACGCCTGGCTGATCGGCGTCGCGCTCGCCGTTCTCGGCTTCGTTCTCTTCTCGATCAGCATGATCGCCACCCTCCGCAACACGCGCGCGCCGGGAATGGCGCTGCGGCGGATGCCGGTGTTCTCCTGGGCGGCCGCGACGGTGAGCCACACGCTGCTCGTCGTCGGACCGGTCTTCCTCGCCGCGATCGCGATGCTCGTGATCGATCGCCACTACGGCGGCGACTTCTTCGAGTCGACCATGTCCGGCAAGCCGATGCTCTACGAGCACCTGGCGACGATCTTCGTCGTCGGCGCCGTCGTCTCGGTGCTCGTCGCCGCCCTCGGGGCGATCTCCGAGATCCTCGCCACGTTCTCGGGACGGCCCGTCGTCGGACACCGGGCCACGACCGGGTCGCTCGCCGCCCTCGCCGTCCTCGCGGTCCTCGGATGGATGTCGAGCATGTACTCGGCCCCGATCCCCGACGGGTTCCTCTACTTCACGATGTTGATGGCGGTCGCGGCGATCGTCCCGGTCGGGCTGATCATCTCCAGCTGGATCGCGACCCTGGCCGGCGGCGCCGATCGCGGCGGCCTGCCGCTGCAGTTCGCGCTCGGCGCGATCGTGATGATCGTGCTCGGCCTCGCCGGCAAGCTCGTCACCGCCCTCGCCCCGGTCGGCGCCCTGCTCGCCGGCAGCGCCTTCACGACCGCCACCAGCTTCGACCTGATCGCGGGCGCGGCGGTCCTCGGCGGCCTCGCGGCGCTCCACTACTGGTTCCCGAAGCTCTGCGGCCGGACGATGGGCAACGCGCTCGGCGCCACCTCGTTCTGGATGCTGCTCGTCGGCGCCCTCGTCTACTCGACGGCGACGATGCTCGCCGGCCTCGAGGGGATGCCCGTCGACGTCTCCGAGTTCTACGGCGACAGCGGCCTCGACGCGCTCAACCTGATCGCGTCGATCGGCGCGATCGTCTTCGTCGCCGGGTTCCTGGCGGCGATGCTGAACGCCCTCGTCAGCTACCGCGGCGGCGTCGAGGTCGGCCCCGATCCCTGGGGGGGCGGCACCCTCGAATGGTTCGCCCCCTCGCCGCCCCCGGTCCACAACTTCGACCTCGTCCCCGACGTGCGGAGCGACGAGCCCCTGCGTGACATCCGCGACGCGATCGGGCGCCGCGCGACCCGCTGGCAGCCGCCCGCGGCACGCGCCGTCGAGCCCGCCGCCGAGCCGGTCGCGACGGGCGCGGGCACGACGGAGTCCGGCGGGCCGGGCGTCGGAGGCGCGGCTTCCGCCGAGGACGAGAACGACCGGCCGGTAGCCTGAGCGGCATGTCCGCTCGCCACCATCCCCTGGATCGACCCGTCCCGAGGTCACCGCTCTGATGGAGTCCTGGGCGGGAGTAGCGGAGCGGGGAAGCACGGTCGACGGGGTCGACCGCCCCTCCCGCGAGGAGCAGCCGGCGCTGAGCCACCCGGCTCCCGACGGCCTCGCCGCGGCCGAGGTGATCGCGCACCTGCGCGACTACGTGGTGCTGACCAAGCCCCGGATCATCTCGCTGCTGCTGTGGACGACGGTGACGACGATGCTCGTCGCCGAGCCCTCCGGGCTGGCGCTCTCGACGGTGCTCTGGACCTGTCTCGGGGGCTACCTCGCCGCCGGTGGCGCCGGCGCGATCAACCACAACATCGACCGCGACATCGACGCGCGGATGGGCCGGACCCGGGCCCGCCCGATCGTCTCCGGGCGCGTCCGCCCGTTCCACGCCCTCGTGTTCGGGATCAGCCTCGGCGCGCTCGCGACGGTCCAGCTCTGGGTCACCGTCAACGCGCTGGCGGCGGTCCTGGCGCTGCTCGGGCTGCTCGGCTACGTGCTCCTCTACACCGCCTGGCTGAAGCCGCGGACGCCGCAGAACATCGTCATCGGCGGCGTCGCCGGCGCGATGCCGCCGCTGGTCGGCTGGGCCGCCGCGACCGGCGGGCTCTCGCTCGAGGCGCTGTTCCCGTTCCTCGTCATCTTCCTCTGGACGCCGCCCCACTTCTGGGCGCTGGCGCTGCTGATCTCCGACGACTACCGCCGGGGCGGGATCCCGATGCTGCCGGTCGTCCGCGGGCACGCGTTCACCCGCCGCAGCATCGTCCTCTACTCGGCACTGATGGTGGCCTTCACGCTCCTTCCCGCCCTGACCGGGATGCTCGGCGGCCTCTACCTGGCATCCGCGGCGCTGCTCGGCGTCGCGTTCATGTATGGCGCCGTGCGCCTGCAGCGGCTGCACACGTCGCACTCCGCCCTGCAGCTCTACCTCGGCTCGCTCGCGTACCTGTTCCTGCTGTTCGCCGCGATGGCTGCCGACAGGGTCCTCGCCGCTTGATTAGATTTGCCCGGACCTAGCCGATGGATCGCAACCAGGCCAACAGGAGCATCCGCACCGGGCTCGTCGCCGCGGCCGTCGCGATGCTCATCTTCATGCTGACCTTCTATGCGGCCGTCCTCTACGTCGGCGGCTGAGCGATGACCCCCGGCCCCGACAGCGACAGCACCGAGCCGAGCGAGCTCATCTACGTGCCCGCCGACTCCTGGGCGCCGGCGATCGTCGCCGCCGGGATCGCCCTGATCCTGATCGGGATGTTCAAGGGCTGGTCGCTGTGGGCGATCGGGGCCGTCGTGCTCCTGCTCGGCCTCCGCTCCTGGTGGAAGCTCGCCGACGACGAGGTCGCGGGCATGCGGCGCGAGCAGCACCGCGATACGGCCGTGATCCCCGCCGAGCCGATCCGCCGGCGCCGCTGATCCGCCTTCTGTCCGGCTAGCCCGGCGTCATCGCCGACGTCGCGCCGGCCGACGTCCAGACGCGCATGATGTCGCGCATCGACAGGACGCCGACGAGCTCCGCGCGCTCGCAGATGACGAGGTGGCGGATGCCGCGCGCCGCCATGTCGGCGGCGGCGCGCTCGAGGCTCCAGTCGGGAGCCGCCGTGATCACCGATTCGCTCATGTGCTCGGCGACGCGCTCGGCGTCCGGGTCCTCGCCCCGGCCGATCGAGACCAGCACGTCGCGCTCGCTGATGATCCGCGGTCCCGGCGCATCCTCGTCGATCACGATCGCCGCGCCAACGCCCTTCTCGGCCATCATCCGCGCCGCATCGCGCAGCGTGTGGCCGGGACCGACCGTCAGCACGACCTTCGACATTCCCTCGCGAACCTCCATACCTGGTGCTCTCGCTCCTTCCGTCTCGGCCGCTCCGTGACCCCTCACCGGCGCGGATTGTGCTGATCGTCTCAACCCTATCGAACCGGCGGCGCGGCGCGTCAGGACGGGGTGGCCGACCTATAGGATGCGGCGCGTGAAGCGACTTCGGGCGAAGACGGCGGGGCTTCTTGCGCTCGGTTTCGCGCTCGTGGCGACCGCCGCGGGGTGCGACCTCAACGAGAACGCCGACCTCGACAACGGTCGCCAGCTCTTCATCGAGAAGTGCGGCTCCTGCCACTACCTGAAGGAGGCCGGCACCACCGGCACCACCGGTCCCGACCTCGACGCGGCCTTCGCCGCCTCCCGCGAGGTCGACATGGACCAGGACACCGTCGAGGGAGTCGTCCTCGACCAGATCGAGCATCCGCGCGAGACCGATCCCGCGGACCCCGCCTACATGCCCCCCGCCCTGGTCACCGGCAGCGACGCCAAGGACGTGGCCTCCTACGTCGCCTCGGTCGCCGGCGTGCCCGGCATCGAGCCTCCGGAGGCCCCCGGCGGGGCCGGTGGGCAGGTCTTCGCCGACAACGGCTGTGGCGCCTGCCACACGTTCGCCGCCGCCCAGTCGGCCGGCACGACCGGTCCCGACCTCGACGAGGGCCTGCAGGGCAAGACGGCGCAGGAGATCGACGAGAGCATCGTCGATCCCGATGCCGAGATCACGAAGGGCTTCCAGGCAGGAGTCATGCCGACCAACTACGGCGACACGATCGACTCCAAGGACCTGAAGCTGCTCGTCGACTTCCTCTACGAGAACGCCGGCAAGTAGCGGCTACGGCACGAAGGGCGCAACCGGGCTCGCCCCTGCGCGTGCGGAGCCCCCACCCGCCTCTACCGGGCCCGATCGCCGGGGCGATCCTCCTCGTCGGGCTCTCCGAGCATGACGACGAGCCAGCCGCCCGCCCGCCAGAGCCCGACCGCGACGGCAAGCGCACCGAGGATCGCACCGAGCGCCGGGCTGACCAGCACCGCGCAGGCGATGACCACGGCGGCGACGGCGACGATGATGACGAGGATGCGGAACGCGTCCTGCTCGGACTTGAACGGGTTGCGCGGCTCGTCGCGTGGCATCGCCGTGATGATCGCAGCCCGCGGCCGCCGTCCGCCGGCCCGCGGTCACGGGTAGGTTCTGACGGGCTCTTCGCGACGCCAGCCCCTCCCGACCTTCAGCGATGATCGATTCCCCCAACCCGCAGCCGGCCGAGGTGCCGGCCTTGACGTAGGAGCAACCGGTGCGCACGGCATCGTTCGCTCTCGCCGTCCTCGCGGGCTTCGCCCTCGCGGCTCTCGGCGAGGAGCCGCCCGTCGTGATCGCCGTCGTCGCGGTGATCCTGTTCCCGCTCGGCGTCGCGCTGGCGGCCGGCGGCGGCGAGGAGCGCCCGACCACCGGCCCCGCGCTGCTCGGCGCGGCGGCGGGTGCGTTCCTCGTCGCCTTCCTGATCCGGCTCGCGATCGCCGCGCCCGGCTGGGTCGATCCGCTCAGCGCCGACTGCGGCGGTCCCTCGACCGGCGCCCAGCAGCTCGTCACCTGGTTCGCGACGCTCTCCTTCGTCCTCGCCGCGATTCCGATCGCGGTGGCCGTCGCGGCGATCGGCGCCCGGCTCACCGGCTCGCGTACGCTCGCCGGCCTGCCGCTCACCCTCTCCCTCTACCCGTTCGCGGTCGCCCTCGCCGGCATCGCCCTGATCGTCGCGAGCTGGGCGACGAGCTGCTGAGCGGGCGTGTCGATTTCCGCGTCGCTCGCTCGACGTATGGGTAAGGGCCGGATTACCCGGCCGACCACATCGACAGGAGGTAGCACGAGATGAGAGTCATGGTCCTGGTCAAGGCGAACGAGGAGAGCGAGGCCGGCGTGATGCCGGGCGAGCAGCTCCTCACCGAGATGATGGCCTTCAACGAGGAGCTGGTGAAGTCGGGCATGATGCTCGCCGGCGAAGGGCTCCACCCGAGCTCGGAGGGCGTCCGGATCGCGTTCTCCGGCAGCGAGCGGCGCGTCATCGACGGCCCGTTCGCGGAGACCAAGGAGCTGCTGGCCGGCTACTGGCTGTGGCAGGTGAAGTCGCTCGACGAGGCGATCGAGTGGGCGAAGCGCATCCCCAATCCGTCCGGCGGCCCCGACAGCGTGATCGAGATCCGGCCCGTCTTCGAGACCGAGGACTTCGGCGAGGAGCTCACCCCCGAGCTGCGCGCCAGGGAGGCCGAGCTGCGGGGGCGGACCGAGGCCCAGGACTGATGACCGATCCCGAAGACCCGCGCGCGGTCTCGGGATCGACCTGCCGACGGC
>CAZTGN010000008.1:0-12591 GCA_964613275.1 uncultured Conexibacter sp.
TCGCCGCCGGGCGACTTCGGCGAGGTCCGCCAGGTCGACTTCAGGAACTGGAAGGCGCCGCGGTAGAGCCCGCCGCCCCCGATCGCCCTCGGATCGCCGCCGGACTCGCACTCGGCGGTGTTGTGGGCCCAACGCTTGTCGCGCTTCGACGTCCGCTCCCAGATCCGCACGTACTTGGGGGCGGTGGCGCCGCCACGGCCGCCCTCCCTCGCGTCGCCGGGGCCGCCGGTGCCGATCCCGCCGGAGGCCCCTGCCCCCGGAGCGCCCGCGACCAGCACGAGCAGCGTCACCGCGGCGACGGCGGCCGCGAGCGCCACGGCCGCCGGCCGGGCGAGGATCGGGATGGGGTTCATGCGCTCCAGGCTCTCTCGTTGCTTGCGGGGTTAGCTGACGGGCTCGCGCCGAAAGAGCTGGCGCTACACGGCCTCTGCCGCGATTCGCCCCATCGACCGGAGTCGAGGTGGGTTCCCCGCTCTCCCGGTGGCTATGGGACCGGGATCTTCAGCGGACGGCCGGCACGTTAGCAAACGCTCACACGAGGCGCCGACCGCCGGACCGCTCGCGCCAACGGGTCAGCGTCTCTGCGCGTAGCGGGTCAGGCCGAGGAAGGTGCCGGTCCAGATCGAGCGCTTCGGCCCGATCTCGGTCGCCGCGTAGAACGAGTTCTCGCAGCTGTTCGGAAGCTCGTCGATGATCGGGCCGAGGATCGGCAGCGTCCCCGAGATCTCGAGGTAGCCGATCGCCGTATCCGAGCAGGGGCCGCCCGGCGAGGGCGCGAAGAACTTCGAGCGGCCGGTCCGCCAGTCGAGGCCGCCGACCCCCCATTCGCCCTGCTCGAGCTGGATCCCATAGAAGAGGCCGCTGCGCTGGCTGACCGAGGGGATCCCGTTCGGGATCGAGACCCGCGGGTTCGCCCAGACCGATCGGCAACGCCGGGTTCGCGGGTTCCAATCGATCCGCTCGACGCCGTGCGGCGCCGCCGCGGGGTCGCCGCCGCGGAGCGCCGCGAGGGCGTTCAGGAGCACCGCCGGCAGCCCGCTCGGGAAGTCGTAGTCGAGCAGGTTGTTGACGTTGAAGGTCGCGTAGCCCCGCACCGCGACCGACTGCTCCGAGAGCGACACCTCGGCGTCGGGGTCGCCGAAGGTGACCGGGTACTCGCAGGCCATCCTCCGCGGCCGGTCGCCGCCCATGCCCTGCCAGTCCTTCGGCACCCCGTTGCGCCAGAAGAGATCCTGGTGCATCAGGTCCTGGCCGTCGGTGATGACGACGAACTTGTCCTGACCGCGCCCGGTCCCCATCAGCGTCGGGGTCGAGCCCGATCCCTCGCCGAGGCGGATCTCGGAGACCTCCGAGCCGGCGTCGTAGGGGGACGACCAGGCCTTGCTCAGGCTCCCGGACCTCGGGTCGTGGTTGACCCGCACCATCCGCTTCGAGGTGACGATGTAGATGCCGCCGTTCTCGTCGGCGGCGATGTTGTTCGACACCGTCTGCAGGTCGGCATCGGGGTCGTCGGCCGTCGCGCAGGCGGCGGCGCCGTTGAGGCTGACCGTCTGCAGGTTGGCGGCGTTCATCCGACCGGGCTGGCGCGGGACCGTCCCCACGACGCCGTTCTCGGTCGCGAACGCGATGTAGCCGTCGTAGGTCATCACGGCGCCGACGAGCTTGTCGTCGCTGCCGCACAGGGCGGCGTCGGGGAGCACGAAGCGCTTGCGGAGCTCGATCGGCGAATCGGCATCGCCGCGGCGGGCGTCGGCGTAGACGTCGAACCAGGTCAGCCGCGGGACGATGAACCGGTTCGAGCGGTCGAGCATGTTGTAGGCGCCGGTGATCCCGGCCGCGCCGGAGGCGGGCGGCGGCTCGCTCTCGCGCTCGGCCGGGACGTAGAGGTCGATCAGCTTGCCGGACTCGGCATCGACCTTGAACAGGGCGCGGCGATCGGCGCCGTCGATCAGCGAGCCCCAGGCGACCCGGCCCCCGTCGTCGTACCTGCCGCTGAACTGGATCGAGATCGGGATCCCGGGGAGGTCGATGTGCCGGGCGCGGACGTCGGCGCTCTCGATCCCGCGGTACGGCGAGGACGCCTGCGCGTAGCTGGCCCGGTGCGAGCCGCTCCACGGCGACTGCGCGAGGGCCGGGTTGCAGGGCGGCTCCCACTTGCCCTTCGGCTGCCGGCACTTCGTCGCCTCGGCCTCGGCGGCGAGAGCGAGCAGCAACGCCGCGATGACGAGCGATGCCGCCAGCGCGACGACCGCGGCCGGTCCCGCCGCGCCGGGACGCGCCGCGGCCTTCGCCGTTCCCGCTCCACCGCCTCCGATCACGGCTGAAGCCTAGCGGCCTTATTGATTCCCTGTCAACAGGGATCGGATCGCTCAGCCCGGCGGGTCGGCCAGCGTGATCGGAGGCTCGTCGCCACCGTGCCCGCGGGCATGGCGTGCGGGCACGATCTCGCTCGTGATCAGGCCCCGTTCGGGGGTGAGCTCGTCGAGGATCGCGAGCCACTCGCGGGCGCGCGGCGGCGTGTCGATGACCAGGGTCACCGTCGGCACGCGGCGCCGCAGCGACCGGAAGCTGTCGCCGTGGGGAGCATCGGTGCCGTCGAAGCCCCAGACGCCGCGCAGCGCCGTCGCCCCGTCCGCGGCCGCCGCCCGCAGCCTCCGCACCGCCTCGACGTGAACCGGGCGGCCGCCGGCGTGAGCCTGCTCGCTCGAGTACAGGGTCAGCTTCTGCCAGATCGCGAGCCCGTCGCGATCGCGTTCGGGCACTGCGGGCGGCGGCGCCAGCGGACCGCCGTCGCGCTTGCAGACATGGACCCGCTCGAGCGTCGCCACCGCCGCTCCCGGCAGCTCCGCCACCGCGGCGGCCGCCGCGGCAAGCCGCTCGGCGCGGCCGACGGCCACGGCGAGCGCGGGCACGTCGGCGTTGCGGGAGAAGAAGCCGGCCCGGCGCCGGGCGCCGCCGAGGATCCCGTCGACGCCGAGCAGCACGGCCCCGCCCTCGACCCCGGCGCCGCGGAGCCGCGACAGGAGGCTGCGGTGAGCGGGCTCGCCGTCGATGCGGCGGCCGCGCCCGAGATGGACGGAGAGCTTCGCCTCCTCCCCGGCCCTCGCCGGCACCGGCTCGCCGGAACGACCGAGAAACTGCAGCCGCTCGAGCGTCACCAGGCCGTCGAAGTCGATCGTGCCGATCCGCCCCGCGGCAGCCTCGACCGGTCCGGGCTCGCCGACGCCGATCGCGATCACCGGCAGGTCCTCCGACAGCGTCAGCAGCCGGTCGGTGCGGCGCCGGTGCTTGATCCCGAAGCCCTCGACGCCGCGCATCAGGATCGCCGCGGCGACCCCGGCGCGCTCGAGCTCGGCGATGATCCGATCGGCCAGGAACCGGCCTCCGTCCCTATCACGCTCGCCGAAGAAGACCGAGAGCTTGAGCCCCGCGGCGCTCACAGGGCGCCCCCGACCACGGTCCCGAGCCAGGCCAGGGCGACTCCGGCGATGAGGCTCACCGCCAGGTTGGCGGCGGCTACCCCGCCCTCGCCGTCCTCGGCGAGGCGATGGCTCTCGAGCATCCAGGTGCTGAACGTGGTGAACGACCCGAGCAGCCCGGTCGTGACGAGGCGGGCCCCGTCGGCTCCGATCCCGACCCCGGCGACGATCCCGAGAACGAGGCTGCCGAGGAGGTTGACGGCGAGCGTCCCGACCGGGAACGGGGTCGAAACGCGCACCGATACCGCACCGTCGAGCAGCAGGCGCGCGACCGCGCCGGCGCCGCCGATCGCTCCGACCGCGACGATCAGCAGCGGGCTCACGCGGAGAGCCGCGCCCGTCTGACGAGACCCGTCGCCAGCGCAACGAGCGCGAAGCCGGCCGCGATGCTGGTGGCCGCGTAGGCGAGCCCGAGGCCGATGGCGCCGCCGTCGAGCATGTCGAGGACCTCGAGCTGCATCGTCGAGAAGGTGGTCAGGGCGCCGCAGAGCCCGGTGCCGAGCAACGGCCGCCGGTAGGCCGAGAGCGGCAACCGCTCCTGCAGCCGGGTCGTGAGGTAGCCGAGCGCGAAGGCGCCGGTCAGGTTGGCGATGAAGGTCGGCCAGGGCCATTCGAGCGCGCCGTGCGGCAGCGCCTCGACGAGCCCGAGCCGGAGGATCGCGCCGGCGAACCCGCCGACGAAGACTGCTGCAAGCTCACGGCGGTCCAGTTCCAAGTCGGATCACTCCTACGAGTCGAGAAGGGTCTCGCAGGGGCCATCAGCGTCCTCGTTCGCGGTTCGCGCTGCGGGGCAACGCAAGCGGGCTCCATCGCTCGGGCCGGGATCATAGAGCGACGGCGGCAGATCGCGACCCCGGACCGCGCCCGTGGATCAAACCGATTCGGAGTCGACGACCCGGGCGGGCGGCCGCGGGCTCAGGCACGTCCGGGCCGGCGCGCCGGGGCGAGCGCCGCCTCGACCGGGAACGCCGGCTGCATCGTCCCGTCGAGCCGGCGCGCCGGACGGGCGGCGAGGAGGCAGTTGTAGACGGCTTCGCGGGCGGCGTCGTAGGCGGCGGCGAAGCAGTCGTCGAGAACCTCGTCGCCGACCCCCTCCCCACCGGCGATCCCGCTGCCGGTCGTGAACGCGATGCCGATCTCCCCCGAGCCCTCGGAGCCGTAGGAGCCGGTGCGGACGAGGCCGAGGAGCGGCCGCAGCGCCAGCCGCCGGAGCTCGGCCGTGGAGAGCGGCAGATCGGTCGCGCAGACGGCGATGCAGGATCCGTGCGGCGTCGGTCGTGGCGGCCCGTCCTCGCGGGCGACCGCGGCCCCCTCGAGCAGGTCGAGATAGTCGCGGCGGCCGAAGTTGCAGAGCAGCAGCACCCCGATCGTCCCGGCGCCGACCCGCCGCGACGCGGTGCCGATCCCGCCCGGGAACCCGTAGCACTGCATGCCGGTGCCGGCGCCGACCGAGCCCTCCGCGACCTCGGCGCCGAGGGCGTCGAGGGCGGCCTCGACATCGGCGGTGACGACGGTGCGCGAGTCGGCGAGATCGCCGTCGTCGCACTCGCCGACGACGGGCAGGACGATGTTGTCCGGGCCGCGGCCGGAGGCTTGGATCGCCGCCTGCACGACGGTGCCGATCGCGTGCGACCCACAGAGGTAGACGGGCGTCTCGATCCGTCCGCGCTCGTCGATCTCGAGCTTCGCGGTGAGCTCGCCGACGCCGTTGACGGTCGCGGTCGCGGCCGCGGTCGGCAGCACCGGCGGCGCAACGACGCTGACCCCGGTCCGCTCGCCGCCCGCCGCCTGGGCGTGCCCGACCCGGACGCCGGGGACGTCGGTGATCGCGTTGCGCGGGCCGGCGGCGATCGGCCCCACGCGAACGGGCCCGGCGAGATCGCGCCAGCGGCCCCCGCTCAAGTCGCGTCGCCCGCCTCGGCGGCGGCGTTCACGGTCGGGTCGTAGAGAAGGCAGGCGGCCCGCTGCCCGGGAGCGCCGGCCTCGATCAGCTCCGGATCGACCCGGTCGCAGGGCTCGAAGCGACGCGGGCAGCGCGGGTGGAAGCGACAGCCCGGCGGGACCGCGGTCGGATCGGGCAGCTCGCCCTGGAGCAGCTCACGGCGGCCGCCGCCGCCCGGAACCGCGACCGGGATCGCCGTGACCAGCGCCTGCGTGTAGGGGTGCCGGGGCCGTTCGATCACGTCCGCAGCCTTGCCCTCCTCGACGATCCGCCCGAGGTACATGACCGCGATCCGGTCGCAGAGCGACCAGGCGAGGCTGAGGTCGTGGGTGATGAAGATCAGCGCCAGGCCGCGCTCCTTCTGCAGGCCGACGAGGACGTTGAGGATCTGGGCCCGCACCGACGCGTCGAGCATCGAGACCGGCTCGTCGCAGATCAGCCCGTCGGGGTCGAGGACGAGCGCGGTGGCGATCGCGACCCGCTGGCGCTGACCGCCGGAGAGCTGGTGCGGGTAGCGGTCCAGGTAGCGCTCCGGATCGAGGCCGACGTCGTTCATCGCTCGCCGCACGCGCTCGTCGTGCTCCTCCTTCGGGATCCCCTGCACCTTCAGGGGCTCGGTGACGATCGCCGCGACCCGCTGGCGCGGGTTGAGGCTCTGGTAGGGGTCCTGGAAGATCATCTGCACGCGCTTGCGCAGTGCCCGCTGCTCGTCCTTGCCGGAGACGACGCCGCCGCTGAGGCTGAACCGGCCCTCGGCGGTGGGCTGCAGCCCGAGCATCGCCCGCGCCAGCGTCGACTTGCCGCAACCGGACTCGCCGACCACCCCGAGGATCTCGCCGGGGCGCCACTGGAGGGAGACGCCGTCGAGTGCCCGGGCCGTCCTCCTCCGCGCCTCGAAGTGGACCTCGACGTCGCTGACGCTCATCAGCGTCTCGCCCATGCCGATCTCGCCACCCTGGATCTCGCTCACGTCGCGCCCCCCTCCCCGGCCGCGGCCGGCTCGATCTCGGGCCACTGCTCCCACGGCGCGTAGTGGCAGGCGGCCTCGTGGCGGGGTCCGATCTCGCGCAGCCGCGGGTCGACGTCGCAGCGGTCGCCGCTGAAGGGGCAGCGCGGGCGGAACCGGCACCCGGGCGGGGGCTCACCCGGGTGGGGTGGCGCCCCCGGGATCGCGGCGGCGAGCCCGCGCTCGCCCCCGATCACCGGCAGCGAGTCGAGCAGGAGCTTCGTGTACGGGTGCTGGGGCGCGGCGAAGACCGTGTCGACGGTGCCGATCTCGACGATCCGTCCCGCGTACATGACCGCGATCCGGTCGCAGGTCTCGGCGAGCACGCCGAGATCGTGGGAGATCAGGATCAATGCCAGGCCGAGCTCCTCGCGGAGCCGCTCGAGCAGCTGCAGGACCTGGGCCTGCATGACGACGTCGAGCGCGGTCGTCGGCTCGTCGGCGATCACGAGCGACGGCCGGCAGGCGAGCGCAAGCGCGATCATCACCCGCTGCCGCTGCCCGCCGGAGAGCTCGTGC
Source organism: uncultured Conexibacter sp. (assembly GCA_964613275.1). Lineage (GTDB taxonomy): Bacteria > Actinomycetota > Thermoleophilia > Solirubrobacterales > 70-9 > RHKX01. Next base: position 6,947 of record CAZTGN010000008.1, read on the forward strand.
GGGTAGCGGTCGCCGACCCCGGCGGTGAGCCCGACCGTCTCCAGGAGCTCGGTGATCCGGGCGGCGACGTCGGCGGAGCTCGAGCGCTCGTGCAGCCGGATCGCCTCGGCGATCTGCTTGTCGATCTTCTGGACCGGGTCGAGGGAGTTCATCGCCCCCTGGAAGACCAGAGAGATGTGGCGCCAGCGCACGAGCCGCATCCCGGTCTCGGTCCGGCGTCCGATGTTGATCGGCTCGGCGACGCCTTCCGGCCGCAGCGTGATCGCCCCGCTCTGGGTGAGCGACGGCGGCAGCAGCCGCATCGCTGCCAGCGCCGTCGTCGTCTTGCCGCAGCCCGACTCGCCGGCGAGCGCCAGCGCCTCGCCGGCCTCGAGGCGCAGGTCGACGCCGTCGACGATCGGCTTGCCGTCGTGGGTGACCCGCAGGCCCTCGATCTCGAGCAGCGCGCTCACGTCGCCTCCCGCAAGCGCGGGTTGATGTATTCCTCGAACAGGAAGCCGAGCAGCGAGACCGCGAGCACGAGGGTCGTGATGCAGAGGCCGGGCGGCACCACGTACCACCAGGCGCCGGCGCTGGGCGCGCCGGAGCTGAACGCGTTCTCGAGCATGGTGCCCCACGAGATCTGGGTCGGATCGCCGAGGCCGAGGAAGGCGAGCGCCGCCTCGGAGAGGATCGCGACGGCGACGATCAGGACCGTGTTGGCGAAGATCAGCGGCAGCGTGTTCGGGAGGATGTGGGTGCGGATGATGTAGGTGTCGCCGGCGCCGAGCGCGCGGGCCCGCTCGACGAAGGGCCGCTCGCGCAGGGTCAGCACCTGGGCGCGGACGATCCGCCCGGTCCCCGCCCACGACGTCAGGCCGATGACCGCGATCAGCACCGTCAGCGAGGGGCTGAGCACGCGGGCGAGGACGATCATCAGCGGCAGCGTCGGGATGACCAGGAACCAGTTCTCGAAGGCGTCGAGGATGCGGTCGGTCCAGCCGCCGAAGTAGCCGCCCGCGAGCCCGACGATCGAGCCGAGCACGGCCGAGATCAGCGCCGCGGCGAAGCCGACGATGACCGAGACGCGGGTGCCGACGAGGAGCTGCGAGAAGACGTCGGAGCCGTTCTCGGTGGTGCCGAGGATGTGGCTCCAGCTCGGCGACGCGAGGACGTCGGTGCTGGATGCGTTCGGGTCGTAGGGCGCGAGCAGCTCGCCGAAGATCGCGACGAAGATCGTCAGCGCGAGGACGGCGATCCCGAAGCGGCCGCGCCAGGTGCCGAGCAGCAGCTCGCGGACTCCCCGCTCGCCGCTCATCGCGACTGCACCCGCGGGTCGAGGTAGAAGTAGAGGATGTCGGCGAGCAGGTTGGCGAGGATCACGCCGAAGCTGAAGACGAGGAACGTCCCCTGCAGCATCGGGAAGTCCTTGTCGTTGATCGCGTTGAAGCTCAGCTCGCCGAGCCCGGGCCACGAGAAGACGGTCTCGATCGTGATCGCGCCGCCGGCGACGGCGCCGAACTGGATCGCCGAGAGGGTGACGAGCGGCAGCAGCGCGTTGGGGACCGCGTGGCGATTGATCACCCGCTCGCGCGAGAGCCCGGTCGCCCGCTTGACGGTGATGAAGTCCTCGGTGAGGACGTCGACCATCGATGAGCGCATGATCAGGAAGTACTGGCCGAGCAGCATCAGCGTCATCGCGGTCATCGGCAGGATCAGGTGGTCGACGACGTCGAGGGCCTCGTCGAACCAGCTCGCGAACTCGACCCCGGGCGTCACCTGCTGCCCGGCCGGGAATATCGGCCAGGCGACCGCGAAGACGAGGATCAGGATGATCCCGATCCAGTACTCGGGGGAGGCATAGGTGAAGAGGCTGAAGCCGAGCAGTCCGTCGTCGGTCCTGGTCCCGCGGTGGGTCGCGGCCTTCACCCCCATCCACGCCCCGATCAAGGTCGCGAGCAGCGTCCCCGTCCCGACCAGGAGCAGCGTCCACGGCAGGGCGTCGACGATCTCGTCCCAGACCGGCTCGCGGGTGGTCTGGCTGATCCCGAGGTCGAGCGTCACGGTGTCGCCGACGTAGTCGGCGAACTGGCCGAGCAGCGGCTTGTCGAGGCCGTAGTCCTCGCGCAGCTGCTCGATCTGCGCGTCGGTGGCGCCGGGGAGGCGGGCGAGCTGCGAGGTCGGATCGCCGACCGCCCGGAACAGGAAGAAGTTGAAGACGAGGACGAAGATCAGGGTCAGGACCGCGGCGCCGACCTTGCCGATGAGCCATCGCCCGCTCATCGGCGCGGACCTCGGTTCATGATCTCCCGTCCCGCGGCACCCGACGGTCCGGGGGAAGCGGACGCGCAGCGGAGCATTCCCCCGGGGTCATTCCGGGAGCTCCAGGGGCTCGTCGCGGCCGTGGCTCCGCATCCGCGTGACGATGACGCCGCCGATGAACCCGACGACGAGGCCGATCAGCCCCGCGAGCCCGGCATTGCCCCCGCCGGTCTCCGAGGAGGCGCCGGCTACCGGGCGCAGCGCCAGGACGCCGTCGTAGGAGACCTGGTCGCAGAACAGGTCGCCGGTCTCCTCCGGGCAGATCGGCGCGATCGTCTCGATCTCGTCGGTGCGGTAGGCCTGCAGCTGCGGGTCCTCGGTCAGGACGAGGTAGGGCAGGTCGCGCTGGGTGATCGCGACCATCCGCTGGATCACGGCCTTGCGCTCCTCGGTGTCGAAGATCCCGGTCTGCTCGCGGTAGAGGCGGTCGTACTCGGCGTTCGAGTAGAACGCGTCCGAGGAGCCGCCGATCTCGCCGGTGGTGAGGATGCTGAGCAGGAAGCTCGGATCGTAGGGGTCGCCTCCCCAGCCCCAGATGAAGGTGTCGAACGCGGGCGCCGGCTTGCCGCCCTCGCTGCGGACGGTGAGGTCGTAGAGCTTGTCGGTGCTGACGACCTGGACGTTGAACTCGACGCCGATCTCCCGCGTCATCTCGGCGATCAGCTTCGCCATCTGCACCGTGGACGGGGACTCCGAGCGCACGTAGAGATCGAACGAGAGCGTCTCGCCGTCCCGCTCGCGGACGCCGTCGTCGTTCAACGTCCAGCCGGCCTCGTCGAGCATCTGGTTGGCGAGGTCGACGTCGAGCGGGTAGGCCTTCTCGGGCGTCTCGTAGAACGCCTTGTAGTAGGAGGGCAGGATCCCGTTGGCGACGAACGAGGTGCCGCGGCTCGCGATCTCGTTCAGCTTCTCGCGATCGACCGCGTAGGCGATCGCCTGCCGCACGGTCCGATCCTGCACGGCGGGGTTGAACTCGGCATCGGGGCAGAGCCGCTGGGGGCACAGGTTGAAGGCGAGCTGCGTGTAGGCGGGGGTGGCGCTGCGCCTCGTCGAGACGTTCTCCTGCTCGCCGAGCCGGGCGAAGCTCGAGGACTCGACCTCGCGCACGAGGTCGATCTCGCCGAGGTCGAGGGCGCGCTCGACCGCGTCCTGGTTGCCGTAGCGGATGAACTGGACCTGGTCGTAGGGGCCGGGCTCGCCGCGCCAGCTCGGGTTCCGCTCCATCGTGATGATCTTGCGCCGCTCGTATTCGGTGACGACGTAGGGGCCGCTGCCGACCAGCGGCAGCTCCGGCTGGTACTGGCCCTTGAGCCGTGACAGCGGCACCTTGCCCCAGACGTGCTCGGGCAGGACGTAGACGAAGAGGCCGCCGACGATCCGCGCGTCCGGGCGCTTGGTGTGGATCACGACGGTCTCCGGATCGGGCGTCTCGATCCGGGTGATGCCGGACGTGTAGCCCGCGAAGAGGATGCCGTGGCCGCCGAGCTGCTCCAGCGACCACTTCACGTCCTTCGACGTGATCGGCTTGCCGTCCGACCACTTCATGCCGGGCTCGAGCGTCAGCGTCACCGTCTTGCGATCCTCGGAGATCTCCCAGCTCTCGGCGATGCCGGGCGCGGGGCCGAGCGTCTTCGGGCTGAAGTTGATCGGCAGGTCCCAGTTCAGCGCCCAGACCGTGTAGCCCTCCTCGTCCTGACCGACGAACGGGTTCAGCGTGTTCGGGTCCTGCGCCCAGCCGATCCGCAGCACGTTCTCCGCCCCGCTCGGCGCCGCCGAGGTCGAGTCCTGGGCCGCCGCCGGCAGCGCGACGAGCGCGAGCGCGAACGACGCCAGCGCGACGGCGACGGTCGCGGCTACGTTGATCCCCTTCGTCACTTTCCCTCCTCCACAGCCGCTTCGATGATCTCGAGGCTCTTCGCGGCGCCGTTGATCCTAGCCCTTGCGCCGAGCGGCATCGTCGCCATGTGCTTGCCGTGGCCGAACGGCACGTTCGCGATCGCCGGAATCCCGAGCGGCGCGATCAGCTCGTCGAGGATCTCCTCGATCGAGAGCGTCGACTCGGGGCCCTGGGGCAACGTCTGATAGCCGAGGTTGACGCTGGTGCCGAACGCGAAGCCGGCGATGTTGTCCAGCTTGCCGGCGAGTCGCAGGTGGTTCAGCGCCGTGTCGATCAGGTACGCCTCCGTGTTCAGGTCCTCGACGATGAGGATGCAGCCGTCGGTCTCGACCTCGTAGGGGGTGCCGATGCTCGAGCAGAGCAGGGTCAGACAGCCGCCGACGAGCGGCGCCTCGGCGACGCCGTCGGCGAGCGTCAGCACGTAGGGGTCCCCGGGGTCCTCGAAGACCCTGCCGAGCGGCTCCGGCTCGAGCGCCCGGTGGAACCACTCCTCGGTCTGCTTGGTGAGCTCGTAGTCGCCCTTCGTCCGCGTGAAGCGCAGGAAGCTGGGGCCGTAGAAGCTGACCCAGCCGGCGTGGGCGGCGATGAACAGGTGCAGTGCGGTGAGGTCGCTGAAGCCGCAGACGATCCGCGGCTCGCCGAGCGCCTCCCAATCGACCAGCGGGTGCAGGCGAGCGGTCCCGTAGCCGCCCTCGAGCGCGTGGACCATGTCGATCCCGGGCTCGCTGAGCGCCCACTGCAGATCGGCGGCGCGCTCGGCGTCGGTGCCGGCGAGGTAGCCGTGGACCTTGCGGTGGTTGGGGCCGAGGACGACCTCGTGACCGCGCGACTCGAAGTAGGCGGTCGCCTGCTCGATGTCGGAGCGGGTCTGCGGCGGGCTCGCCGGGGCGACGACCGCGATCGTCGCCCGCTCGGGCAGGGTCGGCGGCTTGATCGCCATCGTCAGCCCCTGCCCTCCGGCGTCCGTACCGCCGCCGCGATCAGATCCCGGTCGGCCCCGAGCCCGCCGAGCACGAGCTCGACGTGGACGGCGACGACCTCGTCGAGGCCGAGCGGCCCGCGCGGGTCGAACCAGAGCGCAACCCCGGTGCACTGCAGCAGGATCGCGTAGGTGGCGACGTCGGCGTCGGAGGTCCGCAGCGACCCGTCCTCGATCCCGGCCCTGATCAGACCGCCGAACATCCGCTGGTACTCGTCCCGCTTCGCGATCAGGGCCCGCCGCGGCCGGTCGCGGAGGGCGCGGATCTCGCTGTCGGTGACGAACGCCTCGCTCGGATGCTCGCCGTGGTATGCGACGTGCTCGCGGACGGCGGCGGCGAGCTTCAGCGCCGGCCGGTCCTGCTCCGCCATCGCCGCGACCACCCGCTCGGTGAGCTCGGCCATGAACTCGTCCTGGAGGTGGACCAGGATCGCCTCCTTGCCCGGATACCAGTGGTAGATCGCCGCC
>CAZTGN010000008.1:12691-25256 GCA_964613275.1 uncultured Conexibacter sp.
CTGGAGGTGGACCAGGATCGCCTCCTTGCCCGGATACCAGTGGTAGATCGCCGCCGGCTGGATCGCCGCCGCGGCGGCGAGCGCCCGCATCGAGGTCGCGTGGTAGCCCCGCTGGGCGAACAGCTCGACCGCGGCGGCGGCGATCGCCGCCCGCGTCTCGGGACCGCGCTTGGACGCGGCCGCCCGCTCCCGCTCCGGCGCCTCAACCAAGCGACAGCAGCTCCCGGGTCTGGGCCTGGGTCGCGACCTCGCGGCCGAGGGTGCCGGCGAGGTCGACCGCCATCTCGACCAGGGCGGCGTTCGACGGCGCGTGCACGCCGCGACTGATGTAGGCGACGTCCTCGAGGCCGGTTCGGATCCCGGGTGCACCCCTGAGCAGCGCCAGCGCCAGCATCCGCTGGTGATGGCGGCCGATGCAGGTGACCGTCCAGAAGGTCTCCGGCGGCAGCGGCCGCAGCATCGCGTCGAGGGCCTCCGGCGAGGCGTCGATCCCGCCGGGGACGCCGAAGACGAGGTTGATCGTCATCGGCGGCTCGATCACGCCCTGCTCCAGCCAGCGGACGGCGCTGACGACGTGGCCGACGTCGAAGACCTCGACCTCGAGCGCGATGCCGGCGTCCTGCGCCCGCTTGGCGATCCCGCGGCCCGCCGGGGGCGGGGTGATGAAGGTCTCGTCGCCGAAGTTCATCGAGCCCGACTCGACCCCGGAGATGTCGGGGCGGGCCTCGAGGCCGGTGGTCCGCTCCTCGATCGTCATGTCGTTGGATCCGCCGGTCGAGACCATCGTCAGGATCTCGCTGCCGGCGCGGATCCGGTCGATCACCTCGACGAACAGCTCCGGCCGCCCGCTCGGCGTGCCGTCGTCCTCGCGAACGTGGAGATGGGCGATCGTCGCCCCCGCCTCCGCCGCGCCGATCGCCGAGTCGGCGATCTCGGCGGTCGTGTAGGGGATGTTGGGGTTGTTCTCACGGAACACGTCCGCGCCCGTGATCGCACAGGTGACGACGACGGGTTGCTCGTTCCAGGCGCTCATGGGTCGACCTCCGATCCGCTCAACGACGCCCGCTCGGCGTCGGTAATCGCCCTCGTCCCCCGCATCCCGGGATCCCAGAGCACGAGCCCGAACTCGGCCTCGACGACGGTCTCGCCGCCGGGGTCGACGATCCGCTCCACGGTCCGCACGCTCTTGTTGCCGAGCTCGACGACGCCGCACTCGACCGTGACCGCCTCGTGCCCGGGCTCGATCTCGCCCCTGAACTCGACGGCGCAGCGGCCGACCACGTACTCCTCGCGGCCGATCCCGTGCTCGCGCAGGAAGGCGTCGCGCCCCTCCTCGAGGTAGGTGAAGACGGTGGCGTTGTTGACGTGGCCGAGGCCGTCGAGGTCCTGCCAGCGCGTCGCGACGCTGTATGTCCCGGCGGCCATCAGGCCCCCACCGTCCCCGCCACGTAGGCCTCGCGGAGCGCCGGCGTCCGCCGGTAGAGGTCGAGCGCGTAGCTGCCCGCGTCCGGCGCGTAGCCGTTGCCGACGAGCATCGTCACGTCCGCCGACTGGCCGTCGGCGGTCAGGGCAGCGGTCTGGAAGCTCGTCGCCATCGAGTAGAAGAGCACCGACCCGCCCGTTGCGGTGAGCAGGATCGCGGTCGCCTCGCAGCCGCTGGCGCTGGCGACGACCACCGTCAGGTCGGCGGGACCGGCGCCGGCGGACCTGACGGCCTCGAGGGCGCCGAGCGGGTTGCGGAGGTCGGCGACGACGCCGACGTCGCAGAGGCCGAGCGAGCTGACGACCTCGACCGCGGCCGGGTCGATGTCGACCGCGACGACGGTGCCGCCGGCCATCGCGTCCCGCGCGGCGGCGAGCGCGAGCTTGCCGCCGTGGCCGGCGCCGAGGACGACGACCGTCCCGAGCTCCGGCGCGAGCTCACGCGTGTGCGAGCCGGCGCCGTAGACGTCGTAGAGCTCGATCGCCGTGGCGATCGGGATGTCGTCCGGCAGCGGCCCCCACGGTGCCCGCTGGGGGACGTAGGCGGTGCCCTCGACGAGGACGTGGGCGCTCGCCGGATCGACGTCGACGACGGCGTCGAGGCGGAGCGGCGTCAGCGTCAGCGATGCCAGGTTGACGACCCGGTCGCCGAGCTCGGGCGGGTCGGTGAAGCGCGCGCCGACCGCGCTCACGGTGCCGAGCAGGACGCCGCCGGAGTCGGTGTGCGGGTTGTGCATCTTGCCGCGCTCGGCGACGATCGACGCGATCCGCTCGCCGATCGCGACGGGGTCGCCGCCGGCCCGCTCGCGGAGGTCCCGGAACGAGGTCGAGTCGAGGCAGAGGCGCTCGACGGCCAGCTCGAGCTCACGGCCGCGGACCGGCGCCGAGGCGTCGAGCCGCTCGGCCGACTGGGGCAGCGCCCGCGGCGGCGCCAGCACCCGCGCGGCGCCGAGCTCCTCCCTGGTGTCCACCGTCGATCCGTACTTCAATGAACGATCGTTAGGGAACCTATGCGGCGACCGGTCGCCGTGTCAAGCCCCCCGCTCCCGGGGTGGGTCATCTGACCCACGTATGGCGCGGGCAGGATCACCCACCCCCCTCGGCATCCCGGGCCGGCACGAGGGTGGGTCATCTGACCCACGTATGGCGTGGGCAGGATTGCCCACCCCCCTCGGCATCCCGGTCCGGCACGAGGCTGGGTCATCTGACCCACGTATGACGTAGGCAGGATCACCCACCCTCTGATACGACCTCCGGCGTGGCCGTCAGGATGCCGATCGTCTGGAGCGATGCCCACCGGCTCCACGAGCCCGGCGGCGAGGTCTGGGTCGGGGTGCGGATTCCGGGGACCGAGGTGCCGGCGCGAGCGGAGCGGATCCGAGCCGCGCTCGAAGCCGCCGGCGCGCCCGTCGTCGCGACCGAGGAGCATGCCGACGAGGCCGCGCTCGCCCTCCACGATTCGGGGCTCGTCGCCTGGTTGCGCGGGGCTTGGCCGGACTGGCGGAAGTCGGGGCTGGCGAAGGGGCCCGGGCAGGATCGCGTGGTGCCCTACCTGTTCCCGCACCCGGGGCTGCTCGGCGACCTCCCCCTCGGCGAGCCCGCCGCGACCGCCGCCCGCGCCGGACGCTGGTGCTACGACACGATGACGCTGATCGGACCCGGAACCTGGGAGGCGGCGCGGGCGGCGGTCGACACGGCGCTGACGGCGACCGACCTCGTTGCCAAAAGGGAGCCGGCTGCCTACGCCCTCTGCCGCCCCCCCGGCCACCACGCGACCCGCGACGCCTACGGCGGCTCCTGCTATCTCAACAACGCCGCTGCCGCCGCCGGACTCCTGCGCGACCGCCTCGGCGGCCTGGCGGCGCTGCTCGACATCGACGCCCACCACGGCAACGGCGCCCAGTCGATCTTCTGGTCCGACCCGCTCGTCGCGACCGGCTCGGTGCACGTCGATCCCGGGGCCGGATGGTTCCCGCACTTGCTCGGGTTCGCGGGCGAGCGCGGGGCCGGCGACGGCGCCGGCGCGAACCTGAACCTGCCGCTCGCGCCGGGCCTGGGCGACGGTCCCTGGCTCGAGGCGGTCGCGGCGCTCTGCGACTTCGCCCGCGCCGCCGGCGCCCGCGGCCTCGTCGTGGCGCTCGGCGTCGACGCTGCGGCCTCCGATCCCGAGAGCCCGCTGACGGTCTCCGCCGCCGGCTACCGCGGGGCCGGCGAGCTGCTCGGCGCCCTCGACCTGCCGACCGTCGTCGTCCAGGAGGGCGGCTACGACCTCGCCGCGATCGGCGAGCTGGTCGTCGCGGCGCTCGAGGGCCTCGGCCGCTGACCGGCGAGACCCTGGCGACTCGCGAGACCCCGGACGACCGGCGCGACCGCCGGCCACGAGACAGCAGAAACGTCCTCCCCGGGGACGGTTGCGCCGGCTCGCGGGGGAGGGAAGCCGCGGGACGGCGGCGGCATCCTGTCCGGACGCTCGCGCCGGCTCGCGGGGAAGCCGCGGCGTCAGGCGCCGAGCGAGCGGATCGCGCGCAGGTTGAACGCCGTCATCTCGGCGAGGTCGGCGACGTCGATCGCCTCGTCGGCGCCGTGCGCCCCGTCGAGGTAGACATCGAGCGGCGTCGAGAAGACCGGCGCGAAGCCGTAGGCGACGGTGCCGTGGGCATCGCGCACGTAGTGCGAGTCGGTGAACCCCGGCGTCACGATCGGCAGGAGCTCGACCCCCGGCAGGCGCTCGCGGACGTGCTCCTCGCAGATCCGGTAGAGCTGCGTGCCGATGGGCGACTCGGTTCCGCCGGTGAGCGGCTCGAGCGGCTCGAGCTCGTGCTCGATCCCGCCGAGGGCGCGCTCGACGTGGTCGCGGACGTCGTCGAGCGTCTGCCCGGGGAGAGCCCGGCAGTCGCAGATCACGTCGGCGAACGGCGGGATCACGTTCGCCGGCTCGTGCGTCTGCAGGCCGGTCGGCGTGACCGTCGTCCGCGTCATCGCCGGGACCATGCCGGCGAGCACGGGGTGCTGGCCGGCGGCCCACCCGACCGCCTCGTCGGCGCCGGCGGCAACGGGCGCTCCGAGTCCCTCGAGCGCGGCGGCGATCGGCGGCGTCAGCCGCGGCGGCGCGTCGTATGCGAGTAGTCGCTGAACCGCCTCGGCGGTACGGGCGAGGACGTTGTCGGCGCCGGCCGGGACCGAGGCGTGCCCGGCGCGACCGTGGAAGCGGAGCCGCAGCGAGGCGACCTGCTTCTCGCCGATCGAGATCGTGACGACGCGGCGCCCGCCGGCGAGCTCGAGGAGGATGCCGCCGCCCTCGTTGAGCGCGTAGTCGCAGCGGAGGTCGGGGCGCTCGCGGACGAGCCAGGACATGCCGACGTCGTAGGTGTTGCGCTCCTCGTCGGACTCGGCGACGAGGACGAGGTCGCCGGCCGGGGGCTCGGCGCCGCGCGCGGTCTCGGCGAAGGCGACGACCCGCGACGCCAGCTCCCCCTTCATGTCGGCGGCGCCGCGGCCGATCACGCGCCCGTCGCGAAGCTCGCCGGCGAACGGCGGCACCGTCCAGTCGGCGTCGGGTGCGGGGACGACGTCGGTGTGGGCCATCAGCATCAGCGACGGCCCCTCACCCGCCCCCGCGATCCGCGCGATCAGGCTGAGGCGCTCGGGATCGGGGCCGGCCAGCTCCGCCTCGACGCCGGCCTCCGACAGGTAGCCGGCGAGGAACTCGGCGGCGACGGACTCGCGGCCGGGCGGGTTGGAGGTGTCGATCCGGATCAGCTCGCGCGTCAGCTCGCAGACCTCGTCGCGCAGCCGGCCGGGCACGGTGGATGGCTCGGGGGCGGCCACGGCCGGCGAGTCTAGATCGCCGCGGCGGCGGCGCGCTCGACCAGGGCGACGGTCAGCTCGTCCGGCGTCGTGACGATCGCGGCGGCGAGCGCGAGCGCCGCGGCGTCCGGCGGGTAGTGGGGGTTGGGGACCGCGATCACGGCCATCCCGGCGGCGGACGCGGCGCGGAGGCCGTTCGCGGAGTCCTCGACGGCGACGCAGGCGCCCGGATCGACTCCAAGCCGGACCGCCGTCTCGAGATAGACGTCGGGCGCGGGCTTTCCGCGGCCCGCCTGCTCGGACGAGAGGGTGACCGCGAACCCGTCGCCGAGCCCGGCGCGCTCGAGGAATGCGTCGATGATCTCGCGGTTCGAGGAGGAGGCGAGGCCGAGCGGCCAGCGCCCGCCGAGCCGCTGGACCGCATCGATCGCCCCCGGCAAGAGCGGCAGCTCGCGCTCGTAGCCGGCCGCCATCCGCGCCACGACCGCCGCGTTGATCGCGGCGGCGCCCAGCGGCACGGCGAGCTCGTCGCGCATGTAGGCCGACCACTCGGGCGAGCTCATCCCCATCATCGCCTCCGCCGCCTCGGCACGCCAGCTTCCCCCCGTCGTGCGCGTGATCTCCTCCTTTGCTTCGTTCCAACGCTGCTCGGAGTCCAACAGGACGCCGTCGAGGTCGAAGATGACGGCCTCAGGCATCGGCCGCGGCCGGGGGCGGGGCCCGCGCCGCCTCGATCTCCGCGAAGCGCCTGCTCGGCAGGTTCCTGGTCGCGAACAGGGACGCGAGCACGATCAACGCCGCGAACAGGAACGCCGTCTTCAGGGCGTCGATCTGCGCGGACTCATAGCCGGCGACCAGGGCGTCGGTGTCGGCGTCGTCGAAGCCGGCCTCCTCGGCCGCCGCCCGCACCTGGTCGGCGGCGACGAACGACCCCCCGGACGAGAGCCTCACCTCGACCTGCTGCTTCACCTCCTCGGCGATCCCGGGGTCGGCCGCGACGTTGTTCGAGAAGGCCGCGATCAAGCCGGTGATGACGACCGCTCCGAGGAGCGCGGTTCCCAGCGAGGAGCCGAGCTGGGCCGCGGTGTTCTGCAGCCCCCCGGCCTCGCTGCGGTCGGCCTCGCCCACCGCGGACTGCACGACGTTGCCGAGCTGGGAGACGATCAACCCCATGCCGACGCCGAGGACGCCCATCGCGACCAGGAACGACGCCGAGTCGAGCGTCGGGTCGATCGTGTCGAGCAGGAGCAAGGTCGAGACGAAGACGACGCAGAGGCCGAGACGGACGAGGGTCCTCGCCGGGTAGCGCTTCGCGAGGGCGGATCCGGCGAGCGCGGCGACGAACAGCCCGGCCGAGGCCGGCAGCATGCGAACGCCGGTCTCGAGCGCGTCGAGGCCCTGGACGACCTGGAGGAACAGCGGGATCGTGAAGAAGATCCCCATCAGGATCAGGTTCTGGGCGAGCAGCATCGCCAGCCCTCCCCGCAGGGCGGGCTTTCCGAACATCGCGAAGTGGACGAGGGGCTCCTCGCGACGGCGCTCCCGGCGCCGCTCCCAGGCCCGGAAGCAACCGAGGACGAGTGCCCCGGCGGCGATCACGAACGGGGTCAGCGAGAAGCCGAACGGCTCGACCGGCGAGTCCAGGGGCCGCAGCCACCCCCAGTTGCTCGCCTGCAGCACGCCGAGGACCATCAGCGCCAGCCCGCCGGCCGAGAGGACCGAGCCGAGCCAGTCGAGCCGCGGCCGCCCGGACGCACGCTCGGGCTCGGCGATCAGCCGCGTCGTCAGGAGGATCGCGATAGCGACGGCCACCTCGCCCGCGAAGACCACCCGCCAGCTCAGCTCCGTCGTCGCCCAGCCGCCGAGGATCGGCCCGATCGCGATCCCGGCCCCCGCGATCCCGCCGAGGACGCCGTAGGCGATCGCGCGGCTCCCGCCCCGGTAGGTGCCGGCGGTCAGGGCGACGAGCGCGGGCAGGACGAGCGCGGCGCCGATCCCCTCGAGGATCGACCAGCCGAGAACGAGGGTGGGAACGTTCCAGGAAGCCGCCGTGAGCGCCGAGCCGCAGCCGTAGATGACCATCCCGACGGCGAAGGCGCGGCGGCGCCCGATCAGGTCGCCGATCTTGCCGCCCGTCATCATCAGCGCCGCCATCACCAGCGCGTAGAGCGCGATCACGGCCTGGATCGTCGTCACGGTCGTGTCGAAGTCCTCGACGAGCTGCGAGATCGCGACGTTCATCACCGCCTGATCCAGGACCATCAGGAACTGGGCGGCGCCGAGGACGGCCAGGGGCGTCCATCTGCTCACGGCGAAGCCGCCGGCGGTCGTGGAAACGGATCTCCGGAAGCCCTCATCGCGCGCATCTTCGCCGATCCGCGTAGATTTCCCGCCGGTGACTGCCCCGGATCCCCGCCCCGCGAGCCCAGCGACGAGCGACCCGGCGGTACCGGCCGGTCGGGACTCCGCGGCCCGGCAGGGCGTCACCGTCGTCACCGACAGCACCACCTACGTCCCCCCCGGGCTCTACGAGCAGCTCGGCGTCCGCCTCGTCAGCCTCTATGTCGGCTGGAACGGCGACATGGAGCGCGAGGACGCCTGGGACGACTTCGGCGCCTTCTACGCGCGGCTGCGCGAGTCCCCGGTGCTGCCGACGACCTCGCAGCCCTCGGTCGGCGACTTCCTGTCCGTCTACGAGCAGGAGCTGGCCGCCGGTCGCGACATCGTCTCGATCCACATCGCCGGCGGGCTGTCGGGGACCTGCGACAGCGCCCGCGAGGCCGCCCGCTCGCTCACACGGGAGGGCGACGGCGCGCGAATCGCCGTCGTCGACGGCGAGACCGGTGCCGGCGGGCTCGGCTGCGTGGTGCTCGAGGCGGCCGCCGCGGCCGCGCGCGGGGCCACCGTCGACGAGGTCGTCGCGGCGGCACGGGGCGCCCGTGAGTCGCTGGCGATGTGGTTCTGCCTCGACACGCTCGAGTACCTCCACCGCGGGGGCCGGATCGGCGCCGCGCAGGCGCTGGTCGGCTCGGCGCTGAAGATCAAGCCGATCCTCACCTTCGGAACCGAGATCACGCCGGTCGACAAGGTCCGGACGAGAAGCCGGGCGATGCGGAGGATGGAGTCCTACCTGACCGAGCTCCACGACCGCGGAGCCACCGACTGGATCGTCCAGCATGCGCAGTCCCCGGACGACGCGCAGCACCTGACCGACCGCGGAACGGCGATCCTCGGCGAGCCGCCCCTGTTCTGTACCGAGGTCGGCCCGGTCCTCGGCGCCCACCTCGGCTCGGGGGTGCTCGTCGGCGGGATCGGCGTCGCCCGGGCCGACGACTGAAGCGCCCGGCCCGAACCGATCGGCGGCTCAGCGCCGGTCGGGCTTGCCCTCCGGCAGCGGCGGCAGCTTCTCCTCCGTCTCGAGGCCGACGTTGGGGATGATCCGCTCGAGCCAGCCCGGCAGCCACCAGTTGGCGCGGCCGAGGAGCATCATCGCCGAGGGCACCAACAGGCAGCGCACGATCGTCGCGTCGATCGCGATCGCCGCCGCCATGCCGATCCCGAACTGCTTCACGGTCGGGTTGCCGTTGAGGATGAAGCTCGAGAAGACGAACACCATGATCAGCGCCGCCGAGGTGATCACGCGGGCGCTCGTCGCAAGCCCCTCGACGACCGCCTCGTGGTTGTCGCGGTCGAGCTCGACGTAGCGCTCGCCGATCCGTGAGACCAGGAACACCTGGTAGTCCATCGAGAGGCCGAAGAGGATCGCGAACATGAGCAGCGGCACGAAGCTGACGATCGGCACCGAATGGTCGAGGCCGATCAGCTCGACGCCCCAGCCCTTCTCGAAGACCGCGGTCAGGACGCCGTAGGCGGCAGCGACCGAGAGCAGGTTCATCAGCGCCGCCGTCAGCGGCACGACCAGCGAGCGGAACGCCAGCGTCAGGAGCAGGAAGCTGAGCGCGACGACGACCGCGATCACCCGGAAGAGCTTGTCGCCGATCACCTCGGCGAGGTCCGCATAGGCGGCGGTGCTGCCGCCGACGTAGGCGGTCAGCGCGGTCCCCTTGGTGGCCGGCGGGATGACCTCGTCACGGAGCCGGTCGACGAGGTCGGAGGTCGCCGCCGCCGACGGGCCGGTCGTCGGGATCGCCGAGAACACGGCCGCGCTGCCGGTCCCGTCGACCTTCGCCTGCGAGACCGACTTGACGCCCTGCGCCTTCCCGATCTGCTTCTCGAGGTGGACGAGGTCGGGATCGCTCGCGTCCGACTTCAGGTACTTCTTCTGCTGCTGGTACTGCTGCTCCTGCTTCTGCGAGGGCTGCACCTCCGCCTCCGCCTGCTGCTGCGCCTCGTCGGGAGGGACGCCCTCGGCGACGAGCTGGGTGGCGATCGCGTTCGCCTGCTCGGTGGCCTGCTGCTGCTCCTGATCCTGCTGGCGCTCGAGCTCGTTCAGGCCCTGCTGGTCGTTGTGCGCCTTCGGGTCGAAGGAGACCGCGATCAGGAACGGTCCGTTGACCCCCGGCCCGAAGCCCCTGCTCAGGGTGTCGTAGGACTGTCGCGCCTCGGTCGAGGTGGGGAACTGCCCGTAGTCCTGCTGGCCGAGCCGCATGTCGAGCGCCGGGAGGGCGAGCGCGACCAGCACGGCTGCCGCGATCGTCCCGGTGCTCCACGGGTGACGGCCGACGAACCGGGCGAGCCGCTCGAAGCCGTGCGAGTGGTGGTCGCGGTGCTCGGGGCGGTGCAGCTTCGGGATCGGCCAGGATTCGATGCGCGGGCCGAGCATCGCCAGCAGCGCCGGCAGCAGGGTGAGCGCGCAGCAGACCGCGACCACCACCGCGATCGCGGCGCTGTAGCCGAGCGCGCTGACGATCGGTATGTCGGCGAGGGTCAGCGAGAGCAGCGCGATCACCACGGTCCCGCCGGCGAAGGCGACGGCGCTGCCGGAGGTCGCCGCCGCGCGCGCGATCGACTCCTCGGGCTCCATCCCGGCCGCGAGGTGGCTGCGGTGGCGGGTGACGATGAACAGCGCGTAGTCGATGCCGACGCCGAGGCCGATCATCGTCGCCAGGGTCGGCGCGACGGTCGGGATCTCGATCGCGTGGCCGGCGAGCGCGATCGCGCAGAGGCTGATCACGAGGCCGAGGATCGCGGTCGTGATCGGCATCGCCATCGCCACCGCGGTCCCGAACGTGAACAGCAGGATCACGATCGCGGCGGCGATTCCGACCACCTCGCTCGAGTGGGTCTCCGGCTGCGAGACCTGCTGGCCGAGATAGCCTCCCGCCGAGACCTCGATCCCGGCGTCGGAGGCGGGCGCCGAGACGTCGATCAGCGCCTCTGCCCGGTCGTCGGTCAGCGTGTCGGGACCGGCCCGGATGGTCAGCGAGATGTAGCCGATCCGCTCGTCCTTGGAGAGCGCGTCGGCGCCGCGGTCCGAGAGCGGGCTGACGACGTCGAGGACCCCCGGCTCGCGCTCGTAGGCGCGTACCGTCCGTTCGATCGCCTTGCTGTTGGCGCCGTCGGTGAGCTTGCCGCCCTCGACCTCGAGCGCCAGCGGGTTGGTGCCGTTCGCCTGCTCGGGCAGGTAGCGGTCGAGCAGGTCGGTCGCCTCGGTCGAGCCGGTGCCGGGCAGGGTCAGGTCGTCGGAGGTCTTTCCGCCGACCGTCGCCACGAGGAAGCCGACTGCGAACAGAAGGACGATCCAGACGGCCGCCACGACCCGACGGTGACGGGTGCAGAGGTGGCTGATCCGGTAGAGGAGCAGGCTCAACGCGCAGCTCCTTGCCGGCCCGCCGTGGCGGTGCTGTCCGGTCGACCTCCGTTCAGAGGTACGTATTCATATCCGTCGCGCAGCGGTAGCGGCGCCCGGCGCCGTGCGGCTTGCGATCATCGCCGCGAGGAGCGAGGTGACCACGAGGCGGGCGATCACGGCAGCGGCGGCGACCGTCGTCACCGCGCTCATCGCCGGCGGCGGCCCGGATGCCGCTCCGGCGGCGGCACCCGATCCGCCGAGCTTCCTGCAGATCCTCACCGACGACCAGACGGTCGACAGCCTCGCGACGATGCCGAGGACGAGGCGCCTGCTCGTCCGCCGTGGCACCAGGTTCAGCGACCACAACGCCACCCAGCCCCTCTGCTGCCCGTCGCGGGCGAGCTTCCTGAACGGCCAGTACCCGCACAACCACGGCGTCCTCAACAACCAGCTCCCCTACGGCTACGCGGCGATGGACTTCAGCCGCACGATCTACACCGCGCTCGACGGCGCCGGCTACCGGACCGGCTGGATCGGCAAGGTGCTGAACGCCGAGCGCGGCGCCGGGCTCGCGCCCGAGCCCGGGTTCGACGAGTGGCTCGTGCCGCTGCACGCCGAGGAGGGGTCGGACATGTTCGACTACGCGCTCAGCGACAACGGCGTGATCCGCGAGTACGACGACGCCTGGCAGAACGCCGTCTACGCCGACCGGGCCCGCGACTTCATCGCCGCCGCCGGCAATGCCCCGTTCATGCTCACCGTCGCCGTGCACAGCCCGCACTGGAGCCCCTGCCCCGGCAACGTCCGCCGGCGCTGCCCGCCGCAGGCGGCCCCCCGCGACCGCGGGGCCTTCGCCGGGGTCCGTTACCCGTTCGGACCGGACTTCGAGGGCGGCCGGCCGGCCCGCCGGAGCGCGAACCGCTACTGGCGGCACGAGCTCGAGGCGCTGCGGTCGGTCGACCGGATCGTCGCCTCGCTCGTCGCCGAGCTGCGACGCCGCGGTCGCCTCGAGAGCACCTACGTGATCTTTCAGTCCGACAACGGCACGCTCCATGGCGAGCGCGGGATCTTCGACAAGAACGTGCCCTGGGACCGCTCGGTCCGGGTGCCGCTGGTGATCCGCGGCCCCGGGTTCCCCCGCGGCGCCCGCCGCAACGACCTGACCGCCAACGTCGACGTCCCGGCGACGATCCTCGATGCGGCCGGCGTCGCGCCGCCGGTCCCCCCCGACGGCCACTCGCTGCTCGGGCCGCACCGTCGGGAGGTCCTCCTGCTCGAGCGCCTCGTCGGGTCGCCACGGCCATCGACCGGCCCCGCCCGCCACCCTTGGCTGCAGCTCAAGACCGCGACGGGCTGGGCCTACTGGCGCGACACCGTCACCGGGCGCGAGCACCTCTACGACCGTGACCGCGACCCCTACCAGACGCGCAACCTCGCCCGCCGCAGGCCGCAGGTCGCGGCACGCCTGAGCCGCCGCCTCGACCGGATCGACGGCTGTGCGGCGCCGTGCCCGTAGGCCGGCGC
>CAZTGN010000009.1:0-23635 GCA_964613275.1 uncultured Conexibacter sp.
CGGGCGCGGGGGTCGATGCCTGGGTCTTCGCCGTCGACGATCCGCTCGCGGCCCTGCAGGCGCTGGCCCGCGCCTGGCGTCGCGTGCTCGCCTGCCCGACCGTCGGCATCACGGGCTCGACCGGGAAGACCTCGGTCAAGGACATCGCCCGGGCGATCCTGCCGCGCCGGGTCCACGCCAGCCCCGAGAACTTCAACACGGAGGTCGGGATGCCGCTGGCGATGCTCTCGGCGCCGCCCGAGACGGAGCTCCTGGTGCTCGAGATGGCGATGCGCGGCCGCGGCCAGATCGAGGAGCTCTGCGCGATCGCCGAGCCCGACGTCGCGGCCATCACCAACGTCGGTCCGGTCCACATCGAGCTGCTCGGCTCCTTCGCGGCGGTCGTCGAGGCGAAGGCCGAGATCCTGCACGGCCTCGGCCCGATGGGACGGGCCGTGATCCCGGCCGAGGAGGAGGCGCTCGGGCCGCATCTGCGCGATTCGCTCGAAGCCCTGACGTTCGGCCCCGGCGGCGACGTCTTCGCGCTCAGCTCGTCGGTGGCCGGCGGCCGGACCTCGGCGCTGATCGGGACGCCGAACGGCGAGGCCGCCTTCGACTTCCCCTTCGCCGAGGCCTACAACCTCACCAACGCCCTCTGCGCCGTCGCGATCGGCGCCGCGCTCGACCTCGATCCCGCCGCGATGTCGGCCCGGACGGCACGGATAGAGTTCTCGCGCCTGCGGGGCGAGCGGATCGAGCTGCCGGGGCCGATCGTGCTGCTCAACGATTGCTACAACGCAAACCCGATCGCGATGCGGGCGGCGCTGGAGAACCTCGCGGCGTCGACCGGCGGCGGCGACCGGAGCGTGGCGGTGCTCGGCGGGATGGCCGAGCTGGGCCCCGAATCGCCCCGATTCCACGCCGACATCGCCGCGCTCGCCCGCGAGCGCGGCGTCGATCCGTTGATCGGCGTCGGCGAGCTCGCCCGCGACTACGCGCCCGACGCCTGGGCGCCCGACGCCGACGCCGCCGCCGCCCTCGTCGCACCCGAGCTCCGGTCGGGGGACGTGGTGCTGATCAAGGGATCGCGCTCGGTCGGTCTCGAGCGGCTGGCCGACGGGATCGTCGCGCGGCTCGGCGAGGTCGGCGGGTGATCGCGCTCGCGCAGGCGGACGGTCTCAGCACCGTTCCGATCGATCGCGGCGCGATCCTGATCGCGGGGATGGCGGCGATGCTGATCACGATCTTCCTCGGACCGAAGTTCATCGAGCGCCTCCGCGAGCGCGAGTTCGGACAGCAGATCCGCGAGGAGGGTCCCGAAGGCCATCACACGAAGGCGGGGACGCCGACGATGGGCGGGCTGATCATCTTCGCCGCGATCGCGGTCCCCTACCTGGTCCTCTCCGATCGCGACACCGAGAGCCTCGCCGTGTTCGCGATCGCTTTCGGCAGCGCCGCGATCGGCTTCGCCGACGACTACATCAAGATCGTCAAGCGAAGGTCGCTCGGGCTCTCGGCCCGCTGGAAGCTCTCCTGCCAGATCGCGCTGGCGGTCATCCTCTGGTGGGTCGCATTCCAGGAGATCGGGCTCGACCCGAGCCTGCAGCTGCGGGTCTTCGACGCCGAGGTCTACCTCGGCCCCGTCGTCTACGTGATCCTCAGCTTCGTCGTCCTCGCCGGCGCCAGCAACGGCGTCAACTTGACCGACGGCCTCGACGGCCTGGCGGCCGGCTGCTGCGCGATCGTCTTCCTCTCCTACCTGGCGATCACGATCACGACCGGCCAGCGGGATCTGGCGCTGCTCTCGTCCTGCTTCGTCGGCGCCTCCGTCGGCTTCCTCTGGTTCAACGCGTTTCCGGCCCAGATCTTCATGGGCGACACCGGATCGCTCGGGCTCGGCGGGGCGATCGCCGGCCTGGCGGTCATGACCCAGACCGAGGTCCTGCTGATCATCCTCGGCGGGATCTTCGTGATCGAGGCGCTCTCGGTCCTGATCCAGGTCTTCACCTTCAAGTCGTTCCGGCGTCGCGTCTTCCTGATGGCCCCGCTCCACCACCACTTCGAGATGAAGGCGTGGTCGGAGACGAAGATCATGATCCGCTTCTGGATCCTCGGCGCCGTCCTCGCCGGGATCGGCTACACCCTCTTCCAGAACAGCATCGGCTGACCCGACGCGGGAGCGGGCGCCCTCAGGGTCGGAGCGGTGCGGCCTTGCGGACCACCAGCGGCGTGACCGGGGTGCCGTCGCTCCAGCGTCCCATCCAGGTGTGCCTGCGTCCCCTGCGCAGGGCGTAGGAGCAGTTCCTCTGCCGGTAGCTGCAGGATCTGAGCGCGTCCCAGACCTTCCAGCAGAAACGCCAGTCGTAGGCGTCCGCGGTGCCCTTCTCTCCGGCGCAGACCCCGTGCACCGAGGACAGGGTCGGAGTGCCGTACCCGTCGGTCCGGGTCATGACGAGACCCTTGTTCCGGTTCGGGATGTGGTCGATCAGCGGGAA
The DNA here is from genome assembly GCA_964613275.1 of uncultured Conexibacter sp. Classification (GTDB taxonomy): domain Bacteria; phylum Actinomycetota; class Thermoleophilia; order Solirubrobacterales; family 70-9; genus RHKX01. The sequence goes on from CAZTGN010000009.1 coordinate 2,475, forward strand.
CACCGCATTGCAGCTTCCGTCCCTGAGCCGCGGAACCCCGATCACGCCCTCCGCGCCCGAATGGCACTCGAGCTTGACGTCGGGCGGGATCCCGGCGAGCGAGTCGTCGAGCGCGGGCTCCCCGATGCCGGCCAGCTCACCGTCATGGGGGTCGTCGAGGAAGATCGCCCGCGGCCTGGGAAGCTCGAGCTGCCGGTAGCGGTTGGCGAGGTTGGCCGTGAGGATGCCGCCGTAGGAGAAGCCGAAGTAGCTCGTCTTGCCCAGCTGCGGCCTGACCCGGTTCTCGGCGCTGCGCAGGAAGTCGATCCCGTCATGGATCCCCGTCGTCGCGGAATCGATGCACGGCTCGATGTTGAACGGACCCGGGCAGGGGTCGGCCACGCCGGTCTGCCAGCGTGGGAAGACCACCACGTTGCCGCGTTGAACCGTGTGGCGGATCAGCTCGTAGAGCCGGTCGTAGCCCTCGAACTCGTAGTAGCCGTGGGTGATGATCGCCAACGGTGCCCGCTCGGGGCGAGGCTTGATCGGCTCGAACGCGAACCAGGCATCGGGCCCCTCGCCGCCCTCGCTGACCCGCCAACCGCGATGCTCGTAGTCGACGCTGCCGGGGCCGGTCTGCAGCGGCTCGGGCTGAACGATCGTGTCCGGGGAGATCACGTCGGGCACGGCGGCCATGGCCTCACCGCGACCGAGCCCGAGCAGCAGGAGAACCGCGGCCAGACCGAGCAGGATCGATGTCCCGACTCCGGCAACGGTCACGGGACCGACACGATCGCGCATGCCCAGCTTCAAGGCTCCTCCTTCGGTGGCTATCAACGTAGAGTACCATACGCGGATCGGGGAGCCGTCGGCGGCGGGCGGCTGGCGGCCTGCCGCGAAGGCCCCGACAGCCGCGGAGGGATCCGCTACCGGAACAGGTCGGTGACCCAGACCGCCAGCTCGTCGCCGAGCGCCTCGAAGTCCGGATCGTCCTCGGTGTCGAGAGCGTCGGAGGCCAACTGGCGGGTGACGTAGATCACGCCGATGTACGCGCTCCAGGGCAACGCCTCGGCCGGCCGGCCGGTGGGGGAGGCATCGCTGGTGACCGCCCAGAGGTGATGGGCGAAGAGCATGAGAGCGTCCCGGCGGCGCTTGCGGGCTGAGGCGCCGAGCGAGTCGATCTCCACCTGGTAGGCGCGGGCGACCACCAGATCGCTCTGCAGGACCCCGAGGTAGGCCCTGATCAGCGCGCAGACGAGCCCGGGACGGTCGTGCGCTTCGACGTCGACGGCGTTCATGTGGGTGAACAGCACCTCGATGAAGCGGTCGTAGCCTGCCAGCACGCATTCCTCCTTGCTGGCGAAGCAGTCGTAGAAGGCGGCCAGGGAGACCCCCGCGTTCCTCGCGATCTCGCCGGACCCGACCTTGTCGATCCCGCGGCTGGCCATCAGCTCCGTCATCGAGATCAGGATCCGCTCCCGCTGGATCGCCTGGACATGCTCCTCGCTCAGGTTGTGCCGCCCCCGTGGCAGCGCCTGCGGTGCATCGAAGAAGACGCCCTCCCTGACCCGCTCGGGCGCGTCCGTGAACGACTTGACGGGCATGGGCGGAGGATAATCCGTCGAACCGTCGGTACCCGATCCGCCCCGGCGACCGCCCTTCGCGATCGATTGATCCCCGGCCTCTGCTAGCATCGGCGTAGAGAGTATTATCTCTAGTCGAGGAGGGTTTGACCGGTGTCCGAGCGTGGCTTGAAGATTGATCCCGTGAGCGATGGTGACCGACCGGGGCTCACGCGCAGGCGCTTTCTCGAGCGTTCCGCGGCGACCGCCGCGGCGACGAGCGTCGCCGGCGGAGTCGTGGCCGCCTCGGGCCGGGCGGCGCCGCGGCGGGGCGGCGCCAAGCAGGGTGGCCTCCGGGTTCCCGGGAGCCGCGAGGTCGTGCCGCTGCCCTCCGCCAAGCAGGTCCGCGCCGACTACCAGCGGATGGTGGACTTCGGACCCCGCCTGCCCGGGTATCCGGAGCACAACGCGTTCTGCGACTGGATCGAGGACGAGTTCGTGCAGGCAGGCCTCCAGCTCCTTCCCTCCGACGAGTTCCCGTACCGGCGCTGGCGTCCCGACCTCTCGTCGCTGGCGCTCGAGGTCGGGGGCACCGAATACGATCCGGCGACCGTCTTCGTCCGCACCCCGGGCACCCCGGCGGCGGGCGTGACGGGTCCCCTCGTCAACGAGGGCGACGGGTCGGCGGAGGGCAGCATCCTGCTCGTCGAGCTGGCGATCCCGGCAAACATGACCGCCGCCTTGTTCCTCGGGATGTCGAGCTACTGGCAGTGGGACGGCCACACGGCCGAGGAGGTGGCAGCGGAGGAGTTCCGGCGGTTCGCGTACTCCCCGTGGCCCGCCAGCCTGCAGTCCTACGCCGATCAGGGTGCCAAGGCGGTCGTCTTCATCGTCGACAGCTCCCGGGATCAGCTCGAGGACAACTACTCACCCCATCAGGGCATGGTCCAGCCGCTTCCCGCCATCGTCGTCGATCGGGACGCCGGCGCCGAGCTGAAGGCCCGGGCCGCCTCGAAGCCGAACGCGCGGCTCAGGGTGAAGGCATCCTGGCGGGACTCCTCCGTCCGCCAGATCACGGGGATCCTGCCCGGCGAGAGCGACGAGGCGGTGATCGTCAACTCGCACACCGACGGGCAGAACGCCTTCGAGGAGAACGGGGCCGTCGCGCTCGTCCACCTCGCCCGCCACTTCGCATCGCTGCGCGGCGACGAGAAGCTGAAGCGGACCCTGGTCTTCGTCGCCTGGCCGGGCCACATGGCCGACGTCCGCGAGATCCCGGGCGACCCGAACGTCCTGCCCGAGCAGTACGGATGGATTCCGGCCCACATGGACCTCTTCGAACGCGCCGTCGGGGCGGTGACGATCGAGCACCTCGGAGCGACCCGCTGGAGCGAGTACGAGGAGCCCGAGAGGGGCTACCACCCGACCGGCGAGGAGGAGGCCTACGCGATCTGGACGACCCAGGGCCCGATGCAGGCGCTCTGCCAGGAGGCGCTGATCGAGTCGCGCCTGCAGCGCGTCATGCTCCTCAAGCCGCCCGTCCAGGTCACCCCCGGAGTCGCCTGGCACCGGAACGGCATCCCGCACGTCGCCGGGATCGCCGCTCCCAGCTACCTGCTGGTCGCCTCCGAGAACGGGGAGATGGACAAGCTCGACGCCGGGCTCGCGGCGCGGCAGACGGCCTACTACGCCGATGTGGTCAGGCGGATCGACACGGCCGACGCCGTGGCGCTGCGCAGCCACGATCCGACCCTGGGCGAATGGCCGATCCGTGAGGACATCAGCACGCGGGCGCGGTCCGGTCCGCAGCGGCAGATGGTTCTCGACGCGGGCGAGGGTCGCCGGCTGGCGATCCTGGTCACGGGAAGGCGCGGCCGCGGCCGCGACATCGCCGTCAAGGTCGCGGCGCTGGACGGCCGGCTCTCCGGCGTCGTTCTCGAGATCCACAGCGACGACACGCTGCTCGGCCGGTCGGACCCCCTGACCGCCACCCGCAAGCCCCGCATGGTGCTGATCCACCGTCGTGGTCGCCGCGGCGGGTACGGCTCGGGGACGTTCACGCTGGTCGTTCGTCACGGCGACGACGTGCTCGGGCAGCGCAACGTCACCTTCGGCAAGCCGCGACGCTAGAGCCGGTCCCGGCAGGGCCCCGGAGGGCCCACGGGGATAGCGCGCAGGCGAGCGGGTCGCGGCGCGGCGGCCGCCGGCGGAGGTTCGTCTGCCCGTTCGGCGAAGCTTCGCCCGTGCCGTCGGAGATCCCGCGACCGCCCCTGCCCGGGGGTCCCTTCCTCGTCGTCGGCCTGGCGCGCTCCGGGATCGCCGCCGCCGAGGCCCTGCTCGCGCGCGGCGAGCGCGTGTACGGCGCCGACCGTGGAAGTCCTGCCGAGGCCGGAAGGCTTGCCGGGGCCGGCGTCGAACTCGATCTCGATGGCGACGGAACCAGGCTGCTCGAGCGCGTGAGCGCCGTGATCAAGAGCCCCGGGGTTCCCCCGGAGGCCCCGGCCATCGCGGCGGCGCGGGCGGCCCGCAAGCCGGTCCTCGGCGAGCTCGAGCTCGGCTGGCGGCTGGCTCCGAACCGGTTCGTCGCCGTCACCGGCACGAACGGGAAGACGACCGTGACCGAGTGGCTGGGCCACGTCTTCCGCGGCGCCGGGATGCCGGTCGCGGTCGCCGGCAACGTCGGCACGCCGCTGACGCGCGCCGCCGTCGGGCTCGACCCGGAGGCGACGGTCGTCAGCGAGTGCTCCTCGTTCCAGCTCGAGGACGCGATCGCGTTCGCGCCGGAGGTGGCCGTGCTCCTGAACGTCAGCCCCGACCACCTCGACCGCCACCCGACGCCCGCCTCCTACCTGGAGGCGAAGCTCCGCATCTTCGCCGCCCAGCCGGAAGGCGCCACGGCCGTCTGGGATGCCGACGAGCCCGCGCTGGATGACGCCGAGATCCCCGGCGCGGCGCGGCGGCTCCGCTACGGGATCGACAGGCCGGCCGGTTGCGCGGTCCGCTACGAGGATGGCGCCATCCGCGACGACGAAGGGCCGCTGGTCGCCGGCGACGAGGTCGCGCTTCCCGGCGAGCACAACCTGCGCAACGCGATGGCGGTCGCGACGGCGGCCCTCGCCGCCGGCGTTCCCCGCGACGCGGTCGCCGCCGGCCTGCGGGATTTCGTCGCGATCCCGCACCGGCTCGAGGCGGTCGCGGAGGTCGCCGGCGTCAGCTACGTCAACGACTCGAAGGCGACGAACGTCGCCGCCGCAGAGGCCGCGCTGGCGACCTTCGGCGGCGGCGTCCACGCGATCTTCGGCGGCAGCCTCAAGGGCGAGCGGTTCGGTCCGCTGGTTCCGCTCGTCGCCGACCGCTGCAGCGCCTGCTTCCCGGCCGGCGCGCGCGCCGGCCGGCTCGCCGCCGACCTCGCTCCGGCCGGCGTGCCGCTGCGTCGCAGCGGCGATCTCGAGACGGCGGTCTGCGACGCCACAGCGGCGGCGCGGCCGGGAGAGACCGTGCTGCTCGCCCCCGCCTGCGCGAGCTTCGACGCCTTCGCGGACTACGAGGAGCGGGGGCGGCGCTTCCGCGAGCTGGTGGAGGCCCTGCCGTGAGCGCCGTGCTCGCCGGTCTGCGGCGGCGGCGGTCGCCGAGGAAGGACAAGCCGCTCGAGTACACGCTGCTTCTGACCGCGACGATGTGCCTGCTCACGTTCGGCGCCGTGATGGTCTTCAGCGCCAGCTCGAGCGCCTCGCTGCTCGACGACGGCGACAGCCTCTACTACCTGAAGCGGACCCTGATGTTCGGCGCGCTCGGCCTGCTCGCGCTGAAGCTCCTCTCGATCCAGCGGCTCGAGAACGTGCGCCGGCTGACCGGGCCGCTGCTGATCGGCGCGATCGGCCTCCTGATCGTGCTCAAGCTGATCGGCACGACGCCGGTCAACGGGGCCCAGCGCTGGATCCCCCTCGGCCCGGTCCAGGTCCAGCCGTCGGAGATCGCCAAGGTGGCCCTGCTGCTCTACGGCGCCAGCCTGCTCGCCGACCGCCCGCAGATGACGCGAGATCTTCGCGGGATGCGCCCGATCCTGCTCATGGCCGGCGCCGTCTGCGGCCTCGTCGTGATCGAGCCCGACCTCGGCACGGCGATGGTCACCGCGCTGTCGGTCGCGGCGCTGCTGGTCGCCGCCGGCGCCAAGATCCGCCACCTGGCGATGATCGCCGCAGCGATCTGCCTGCTCGTCGTCGTCGCGGTCATCCTCGAGCCCTACCGGATGGCGCGGCTGACGAGCTTCGTCGACCCCGGCGCCGACGCATCCGGGGCGGGCTTTCAGGGTCAGCAGGCGGCGATCGCGCTCGGCTCCGGCGGCATCTTCGGGGTCGGCATCGGCGAGAGCGTCCAGAAGGCCTTCTACCTGCCCGAGGCCCACACCGACATGATCGCCGCGGTGATCGGCGAGGAGCTCGGGCTACTCGGGATATCGCTGCTCGTCGGGCTGTACATGGTGCTCGGCTACGCCGGATTCCGGACCGCCCAGAAAGCGAGGGACCGCTACGGTCGCCTGCTCGCCGCCGGGCTGACGGCGATGATCCTGGTCCAGGCCTCGATCAACCTGTTCGCCGTCCTCGGCCTCGCACCACTGACCGGAGTCACGCTTCCATTCGTCTCCTACGGAAACAGCAGCTTGATCGTCATGTTGGCGTCGGTGGGCCTGCTGCTCAACGTCGCCAACGGCGGCTCGGCACGGATGGCCGCAGGCAAGCGGCGGCTGCGGGTGCTCGACGGCGGGCGCTCGGGCCCGCGGGCGGCACCGGCCCGTGCGACGGCGGCCGGAGGTGGTTCCCGTGCGGGTCGTGATCGCAGCCGGAGGCACGGCGGGGCACGTCGTGCCGGCGCTGGCCGTCGCCGCGGCGCTCGCTGAGCGCGGCGTCGCGGTCAGCTTCGTCGGCACCCGCGATCGCGCCGAAGCGGAGCTGGTTCCCGCCGCGGGCTACGAGATCGACTACATCGACGTCACCGGGATCGACCGATCGAATCCGCTGCGGGCGGTCCTCGCGCTCGGTCGGGCCGCGGTCGCCGTCCGCGTCGCCCGGCGCCATCTGCGCGCGCGTCGGGCGGACGCCGTGATGGGCGGCGGTGGATACGTCGCCGCCCCGACCGGGATCGCGGCGGCGACGAAGGGCCTGCCGCTCGTCCTCACCGAGGCCGACAGCCACCTCGGGCTCGCGAACCGGCTGCTCGCGCCCCGCGCCGATCGGGTCTGCCTCGCCTTTCCGGTTCCCGGGCGCGAGGGCGACCGCTACCTGCTCACCGGGCGTCCGGTCCCGGCGGCGATCGTCGCCGCCGACCGCGACCGCGCCCGCGAGCGCCTCGCGATCCCGCCCGGGATGCCCTGCCTGCTGATCTTCGGCGGCAGCCTCGGCGCCCTGCGCATCAACCGGGCCGCCGCGGCGGCGTTCGGCAGCGGCGGCCCGGCCGCCGAGCGCCCCTACCACGTGCTCCACATCGCCGGGTCCCGCGACTACCCGGTAGTCGCTCCGGCCCTCGAGGGCGCATCCGACTACACCCTGCTCGAGTACCTGCCCGACCTCGGCGACCCGCTCGCCGCCTCCGACCTCGTGCTCAGCCGCTCCGGCGGCTCGGTCTTCGAGCTGGCCGCGGCCGGCCGGCCGGCGGTGCTCGTGCCCTACCCGCACGCGTCCGGGCGCCACCAGCACTCCAACGCCCGCTGGATGGAGCAGGCGGGCGCGGCGACGATCGTCGAGGACGCCGACCTCGACGCCGAGCGCCTGCTCGGCGAGGTGACGCCGCTGCTCGCCGATCGCCCCCGCCTCGACGCGATGGCGGCGGCGGCGCGGCGGATCGCCCGGCCCGATGCCGCCGACCGGGTTGCCGCCGAGATCGTCGCCGCGGTGGAGGCCCGCGGGCGGGGGGAGCAGCGATGACCGCCGCCGTGAGCCCGTGGAAGCCGGCTGCGGCGGCCGCTGGCGGCGATCTCCGTGAGTCGGGTCCGATCAGGGTGGGCGTCGGGAGGGCTCTGCGATGAGCGACGAGCCGCGGCGGCCGCTGCACTTCATCGCCATCGGCGGAGCAGGGATGAGCGGCCTGGCGCTCGTCTGCAGCCGGCTCGGCCACCGCGTCACCGGCTCCGACCGGGCCGAGTCCGCCTATGTCGAGCGGCTCCGCGCCGCCGGGATCGAGCCCTCGATCGGCCACGACGCCGACGCGGTCCCCACCGACGCCGAGGTCGTGGTCTCGACCGCGGTCCCCGAGGACAACGAGGAGCTGATGCGCGCCCGCGAGCGCGGCCAGCCGGTCGTCCACCGTGGCGAGCTGCTGGCCCGCCTCTGCGCCGGCAAGCGCCTGATCGCGGTCGCCGGCGCCCATGGCAAGACGACGACCGCGGGGATGATCGCCCACGCGCTGCGGGCGGCCGGTGCCGATCCCGCGTTCGTTCTCGGCGGCGAGCTGCCGGGCGCCGGGCCGGAGGGCGGACCGGCCAACGCCGCGTGGGGGGGCTGCGACTGGGTCGTCGCCGAGGCCGACGAGAGCGACGGCAGCTTCCTCAGGCTCAGGCCCGAGGTCGCGGTCGTCACCAACGTCGAGCTCGACCACCACTCCCACTGGGGCGGGGAGGGGGAGCTGATCGACGCCTTCGCCCGCTTCACCGCGCCGGCCGCGGCACTGATCCGGCCCGCCGACGCCCGTCTCGGGACGCTCGAGGGCGCCGGCCTCGTGCTGAGCTTCGCGGTCGCTCCCGCCGCCGCCGGCGCCCCGCCGCCAGCGGCGGCGCTGCTCGCGAGCGACATCGAGCCGGAGCGCGGCGGCTCGACCTTCCGGCTCGTCTCCGAATCGCTCGGCGAGCAGGTGGTCCGGCTCGCGGTCCCGGGGCGCCACAACGTCGCCGACGCGGTCGCCGCGGTTGGCGCGCTCGCCTGCGCCCGCGAGCGTGACGAGAGCCTGCCGCCCCTCGCCGACCTGATCGCGGCGCTGGCCGGCTTTCCCGGCATGGCCCGGCGGCTCGAGCGCAAGGGGGAGCGGGCGGGCGCAGTCGTCTACGACGACTACGCGCACCATCCAACCGAGGTCGCCGCCTCGCTCGCGGCGTTGCGCGAGCTCCCGCACCGGCGCCTGATCGCGGTCTTCCAGCCCCATCTCTACTCGCGCACGAAGGCGCTCGCCGCGCGGTTCGGTCGCGCCCTGGCGGCGGCGGACGAGATCGGCGTGCTCGACGTCTACCCGGCCCGGGAGCGTCCGGTCGGCCCGCTCGCCGGCGTCAGCGGGCTCGACGTCGCCGCCGCCGCGGCCGATGCCGCCCCCGGACGACGGGTCAGCTGGCTGGTCGACGTCGATCGGGCCGAGCGCGCGCTCGCCGATCGCCTCGGTACGGGCGACCTCGTCGTCACGCTCGGTGCCGGCGACGTCTTCCGGCTCGCCGACCGCCTCGTTGCGGCGGAGGACGGGGGGTGAGCGCGCGGGTAGGAGTGGTGGGCTCGGGATCGAACCAGCCCGTAGCGACGATGATCTCCACGGACCCGCACTCGAGCCCGGACGCGCCCTCGCGCGGCTCGGGCGGCCGCGCGAGGGAGCCGGTGCCGGCCGGCCGGAGCCCCGCCGGCGAGGGGGAGGGGCCGCGGTGACGGCCCGCGCCGCGCGCTTGATCGACCGCCGGCCCCGCGTCGCCCTGCCGTCGTGGAGGCGGCTTCGCACCGTGATGCTCCTCGTCCTGGTCGCGGCGGCGGCGCTGCTGGCCGCCTACATGCTCTGGTTCCGCGATTCCTCGTTCGTCGCGATCGAGGAGGTGGCGGTCACCGGCGCCGACGTACCGCCCGCGGTCGCCGGCGAGCTCACCACCGCCGCGACCGGGCTCAGCACCCTGCACCTCGACCGCGACGCGATCGAGGCCGCGGTCGCCGGCGAGCCGTCCGTCGCCGGCCTGAAGATCGACACGCACTTCCCGCACGGGGTCACGATCGACGTCGAGAGCCGCCCGGTGGCGGGCTGGATCGACGCCGACGACGGCACCGTCGTGGCCGCCGACGGGACCGTGCTCGAGAGCGGCATCGAGCGGCCCGACGGGGTGCCCGAGATCGTCGGCGATGCACCGGACGGCGATCGCGTCGCCGACGCCGGGCTCGCGGCCGCGAAGGTCCTCGGCGCGACGCCGGGCCCGCTGCGCGAGCAGGTCGTCGAGGCCGGGGTCGACGACGAGCACGGGGTCGTCGCCGAGCTCACGGGCGGCATCGAGCTGCGCTTCGGCGCTCCGGCGGCGGCCGATCAGAAGTGGCGCGCGGCTGCCGCGGTCCTGGCCGATCCGGAGCTGACCGGCGCGACCTACATCGACCTCTCGGCCCCCGAGCGGCCGGTGGTGGGGTGAGCGCCCGCCACCCTCGACCGTGGCCTGAGACATCGTAAAGTCTCAACCCTTGGTTGAGACAGTGATCTTGCAAAGGTCTGCGGGTGACGTTGACAGCCACCGCGTTGTCGCTTACTTTGCCTGCTGGTTGCGGGCTGGAGCGCGCAAACTCTCAACTATCACTCAAGCTCCGGACGGATAGAGAAAGGCGAGTGAAGCTCTGATGGAGGCTTCCAGTTACCTGGCGGTGATCAAGGTCGTCGGCGCGGGCGGCGGCGGCAGCAATGCGGTCTCGCGGATGGTCGATGCCGGGCTCAAGGGGGTCGAGTTCCTCGCCGTCAACACCGACGCCCAGGCGCTGCGCTCCAGCGACGCCGACGTCAAGCTCGCGATCGGCCAGGATCTGACCCGCGGCCTCGGCGCCGGCGGGCAGCCGGAGGTCGGCGCCGGCGCCGCGGCCGAGAGCCGCGACGACATCAAGGAGGCCCTGAAGGGGGCCGACATGGTCTTCGTCACCGCCGGCGAGGGGGGCGGCACGGGCACCGGCGCGGCTCCGGTGATCGCCGAGATCGCCAAGCAGGAGATCGGCGCGCTGACCGTCGGCGTCGTCACCAAGCCGTTCGAGTTCGAGGGCGCGAAGCGGATGCAGCAGGCCCTCGACGGGATCGAGAAGCTCCGCAACGAGGTCGACACGCTGATCATCGTCCCGAACGAGAAGCTGCTGAACATCGTCGAGCGGCGCGAGCCGATCAGCGAGGCGTTCCGCAAGGCGGACGACATCCTCCGCCAGGGCGTGCAGGGGATCACCGACCTGATCACGGTCCCCGGCCTGATCAACCTCGACTTCGCCGACGTCAGGGCGATCATGGCCGACGCCGGCTCGGCGCTGATGGGGATCGGCACCTCCGCGGGCGAGAGCCGCGCCGCCGAAGCGGCTAAGGAGGCGATCTCCTCGCCGCTTCTGGAGTCGTCGATCGACGGTGCCACCGGAATGCTGCTCAACATCACCGGCGGCGAGGACATGGGCCTGTTCGAGGTCAACGAGGCGGCCGAGGTCGTCGCCGCGACCACCGACAAGGGCGCCAACATCATCTTCGGCGCCGTCGTCGACAACACGATGGGCGACGAGCTCCGGGTGACGGTCATCGCCACCGGCTTCGAGGGCTTCGAGATGCTCGCCCGCCGGCCCGCGGAGGTCCGTCGTCGCAGCCGACGCCGCGGCGTCCAGCCGCCGAGCGACCGCGAGATCCGCTCGCTCGAGGTCTCAGACGACGAGATCGACATCCCGCCCTTCCTCAGGGACTGAGCCGCCGCCGCTCGGCGTCCTCGTCGGCTCACGGCCAGATGGCCGCTTCGCCTCCTGGGTCCGTGATCCGCGACGGCTCGGCCACCCGAGGAGACCTGCGGGCCTGCGGCTGCGCCGCTCGCTTCAGCAAGGAGCCTGCCCGCCGCGGAGGGAAGCGGAAACGCGCGGCGGAGCATTCCCTCGGGGTTATCTCGCCAGCGCCAGCGCCAGCTCGCGGATCGCGCCCGGATAGCGGTAGGTGATGCCGCCGTGGCGGCCCTCGAAGAGCTCGAGGGTGTGCTCGACCCCGAGCTTGTCGAGCTCGGCCGCGAACGCCTGCGCGCCGAGGTCGAGGTAGTACTCGTCGCCCTTGCCGGCATCGATGTAGACGCGGCGCAGCGAGCGCAGGGCGTCGGCGTGGCGCGGCGCCATCACGACCGGGTCGTGATCGAGCCAGCGGTCCCAGACGTCGTGGACGATCCGGCCGCTCGCCGGGTCGAACGGGAGCAGCGCCTTCCCCGGCCGGGCCGGGTCGGGCGAGTAGCAGGCGGCGTAGCCGTACATCTCCAGCGGTCCCCCGTGGTGGCCGAAGTCGAACGGATCCGCTTCCGGCAGGTGCTCGAAGAAGACGTCGTATGAGGACTCGTAGCGATCGCGGAGGGTGCGGATCGTCGCCGCGATGCTCGGCGGCATCGAGAGCTCGAAGAGCGAGTCGCCGGCGTGGGTCGCAAGCGCCGAGAAGACGTCGGGACGCATCATCGGCACGACCATCGCGCCGTAGCCTCCCGAGGACTTGCCGGCGATGCCGCGCTGCTCGCGATCGGCGGCGGTCGGATAGCGCTCGTCGATGAAGGGGACGATCTCGTCGCAGAGATAGGACTGGTAGCGCCCGGTGCCGGTCGAGTCGAGGAACTGCGAGCCCCCGTAGCTGGTCCAGCAGTCGACCATGACGACGATCGCGTCCGGGCACTCGGAGGTGGCGAGCATCGCGTCCATCCGTTCGATGAACGTCGGCTCGAAGGCGCTTCGGCTCGTCCACATGTCGAGCTGGCCGGTGTAGCCCTGGATCACGTAGATCGCCGGCAGCTCGCGGGGATGGTCGAGCTCGACGCCGGGCGGGCGCAGCACGTGGAGCGGCCGCCGCGCCGGATCGCCGAGCGGGTTGTCGGCCAGCAGGTCGGATTCGACCACGAGGCGGTCCAGCGTGCCGCCCAGCGGGCGGCTCCACGGTCGACCCAGCTCGCCCTCGTCCGCCGAGCTCTCGTGGACCAGCCGCATGGCCCGCACACTACCCGCGGCGGGGCGGCGCACCCGCGGGGCCGCCGGGTAGCCTGCGCCGCGTGACCGCCGAGGAGCTCCGCAGGACGCCTCTGTACGAGGAGCATGTCGCCGCCGGCGCCCGGCTCGTCCCGTTCGCCGGCTGGGAGATGCCGGTCCAGTACGAGGGGGTGGGCGCCGAGCACCTCGCCGTTCGCGAGCGCTCGGGGATGTTCGACGTCTCCCACATGGGCCAGATCGGAATCCGCGGACGCGACTCGACCGCGTTCCTCCAGCACGTGGTCTCCAACGACGTCACCAAGCTCGCGCCCGGAGGCGCCCAGTACTCGTGCCTCTGCGCCGACGACGGCGGCATCCTCGACGATCTCTTCAGCTACCGGCCCGACGGCTGGGGGGTCGATTACCTGACGATCTCCAACGCCGCCAACCACGATCGCGACCTGGCGCGCTTCGGCGAGCTCGCGGCGGGGTTCGACGTCGAGGTCGTCGACTGCGCCCCCGACCTCGCGATGATCGCCGTCCAGGGGCCGCAGGCGCGGGCGGCGGCTGGCGCGCTCGCGTCGGCGGAGCTGCCGAAGCGGATGCGCACGTCGACGCTCGAGGTCGCGGGCGCGAAGGCGCTGGTCTGCGGGACGGGCTACACCGGCGAGGACGGGGTCGAGATCCTCGTCGCCCCGGCCGACGCTCCGGCGCTCTGGCGGGCGCTCGCGGATGCCGGGGTGACGCCATGCGGACTCGGCGCCCGCGACACGTTGCGGCTCGAGGTCTGCTTCCACCTCCACGGCAACGACATCGGCCCCGACCGCAACCCGATCGAGGCCGGCCTCGGCTGGTGCTGCAAGGAGGAGACCGGCTTCGCCGGCGCCGCGGCCGTCGCCGCCGCCCGCGCCGCGGGGGCCGCCGAGCGCCTCGTCGCGTTCGTGATCACCGACCGGGGAATCCCGCGCCGGGGCAACCCGATCCTCGTCGGCGGCGAGCGGGTCGGCGTCGTCACCAGTGGCAGCTTCTCGCCCTCGCTCGGGATCGGGATCGGAATGGGATACGTTCGCGCCGAGATCGCCGAGCCCGGCACCGCGATCGAGGTCGACGTCCGCGGTCGCCGGCGGCCGGCGGAGATCCGCACCAAGCCGCTGTACGAGAAGAGCGCCTGACAGGAAAGGACGAGATGGCCACCGAGGAGAGCTACCCAGAGGAGCTGCGCTACCACCCCGAGCACGACTGGGCGCGGATCGACGGCGAGGAGGCGACGCTGGGGATCACCTGGTTCGCGCAGGACTCGCTCGGCGACGTCGTCTTTTTCGACCCGCCCGAGGTCGGGGCGACGATCACCAAGGACGAGCCCTACACCGAGGTCGAGTCGGTCAAGGCGGTCTCCGACGTGATCGCGCCCCTCAGCGGCGAGGTCGTGGCGGTCAACGAGCAGGCGGGCACGAACCCGGAGCTCATCAACACCGACCCCTACGGTGACGGCTGGATGGTCCGGATCCGCCTCGGCGACGCCGCGGAGGCCGACCAGCTCCTCGACGCCGCCGCCTACCGGGACCTGATCGCGGACTGATCCGGAGCGACCGACGCCGCCCGGCGGCACGAGCCGGCGGGCGGCGGCCGCGGCGTCAGCACACGGGGACGGTGGCCGAGATAGGTTCTCCTCCGTGGCCACACCCGACGAGATCAAGGCGGAGGTGGGCAAGGAGGCCGCGACGGGCAGGTTCCTGGAGGGCCTGGCCGACCGGGTCGGTGCCAGGGTGCAGTCCTCGGCCGTCTTCGGACCGGCCGTGGAGCGCGGTGGCGTGACCGTGGTACCGGTCGCCAGGGCGAGGTGGGGCTTCGGGGGCGGCGCCGGCGGCGAGGCCGGCAGCGAGGGCTCCGGTGGAGGGGGAGGGGGCATCGTCTCGCCGCTCGGCTACATCGAGGTGCGGGAATCCGGTGCCGAGTTCAGGCCGATCCGCGATCGCCGGCTCGTTGCCGCGGCCGCCGCAACCACGATCTGCCTGGCCGGGCTGCTGACGCGGGCGTTGTCGCGTCGCTAGCTCGGGCCGGAACGGAGGGACGTCCGACATCGCCGGGCGTCGATGCTCTCTAACCTGCCGCGCGTGAGCGGCTACACCTCAGTCACCGACGTCGAGAGCCGGGAGATGCTCGCGACGATCGGCGTCGACTCGATCGACGATCTGTTCGACGTGCCGGCGGGTGTCCGCCTCGACCGCGACCTCGACCTGCCGGACGGCCTCGACGAGGCGGCGGTCTACGGGCGGCTGCGGGAGCTGGCGGCGCGCAACGCCGACGCCGAGTCGGAGGTCTGCTTCCTCGGCGCCGGGATGTACGACCACTACGCGCCGGCGATCGTCGACGCGATCGTCTCCCGCTCCGAGTTCCTGACCCCCTACACGCCCTACCAGCCGGAGATCTCGCAGGGCGGGCTGCAGGCGATGTTCGAGTTCCAGACCGCGATCAGCGAGTTGACCGGGCTGCCGCTGTCGAGCGCCGGCCTCTATGAGGGCCCGTCGTCGGTCGCCAGCGCCGGCTATCTCGCGATCGGCGCGACGAAGCGACGCCGCTTCGTCGTCTCGAGCGGCGTCAATCCGCATTCGCGGCAGACGCTGGCCACCTACTCGACCGGCTATCCGGCCACGATCGCCGAGGTCGGGCTCGCCGACGGCCGCACCGACCTCGATGCGCTCGCCGAGGCGGTCGACGACGAGACCGCGGCCGTCTTCGTCCAGTACCCGAACTACCTCGGCGCGGTCGAGGACCTCGAGCCGATCGCGGCGATCGCCCATGACGCCGGCGCGTTGCTCGTCGCCGCCTGCGACCCGATCGCGCTCGGAATCCTCCGCACGCCGGGCGACGCCGGTGCCGACATCGCGGTCGGCGAGGGACAGCCGCTCGGCAACCGCCTCGACTACGGCGGCCCCTCGTTCGGCTTCTTCTGCGCGACCGAGGCGCAGATCCGGCGGATGCCGGGCCGGATCGCCGGCGAGACCACCGACGTCGACGGTCGCCGCGGGTTCGTGCTGGCGCTGCAGACGCGCGAGCAGCACATCCGCCGTGAGAAGGCGACGCACAACATCTGCACCGCGCAGGCCCTGAACGCGCTCAGCGGCATGATCTACCTGAGCTGGCTCGGCCGCCGCGGGCTCGTCGAGCTCGGCGAGCTGCTCGTCCGCCGCACCGCCTACGCCCGCGAGCGGCTGACCGCGATCGACGGCGTCGAGGCCCTCCACGACGCGCCGGTCGTCCGCGAGCTCGCGATCGGCTTCGAGGCGCCGGTCGAGCGCGTGCTCGACCATTGCGCGGCGGGCGGGATCGCCGCCGGCGTTCCGCTCGGCGGCGAGTACGGCAACGGCCTTCTCGTCGCGATCACCGAGCAGCGGACGATGGGGCAGATCGACCGGCTCGCGGAGGCGCTCGCGGAGGCGCTCGCCGCGGCCGGCGGCAGGCTGCAGGAAGCCGCGGGGGCCGGGACGTGAGCGACGTGGCGCAGCCGCCCGCTACCGCCGAGGTCCCGACGCCGATGCAGCGCGATCGGGCGACGACGATCTTCGAGCGGTCGGTCCCCGGACGCCGCGCCGCGGTCATCCCGGCGGCCGGCGTTCCCGGTGGCGACCGGCCGATCGACGAGCTGATCCCCGCGGGCCTGCTGCGGGCCGAGCCGGCGCGCCTGCCCGAGATCTCCGAGCCGGAGATCGTCCGCCACTACACCCGCCTCTCGCGCCGCAACTTCGACCTCGACTCCGGCATCTACCCGCTCGGCTCCTGCACGATGAAGCACAACCCACGCCTGAACGAGCGCGTGGCAGCGCTCCCCGGGCATGCGCGACTGCACCCGGCTCAGGCCCCTGCCCGCGCCCAGGGTGCGCTCGAGCTGATCTGGTCGCTGGAGCGGGCGCTGAGCGAGATCTGCGGGCTCCCGCACGTCAGCCTCCAGCCCTCGGCCGGCTCGCACGGCGAGCTTGCCGGGCTGCTGCTCACCCGTGCCTTCCACGCCGATCGCGGCGAGGATGGGGAGCGGACCCGGGTGCTGACGCCGGACACCGCCCACGGGACGAATCCGGCCTCGGTGACGATGGCCGGCTACGAGGTCGTCAAGGTGGCCACCAACGAGGAGGGCGGCGTCGACCTCGACGACCTCCGCGCGAAGACCGACGAGCGGGTTGCGTGCGTGATGCTGACCAACCCGAACACGCTCGGCCTCTTCGACCCGAACATCGCGGAGATCACCGGGATCGTCCGCGACGCCGGTGGCACGCTCTACTACGACGGCGCCAACCTGAACGCGATCATGGGCCATTCCCGCCCCGGCGACATGGGCTTCGACATCGTCCACGTCAACCTCCACAAGTCGTTCAGCCAGCCCCACGGCGGCGGCGGGCCCGGGGCCGGGCCGATCGCCGTCTCCGATCGGATCGAGCCGTTCCTGCCGGTGCCGCGGATCGAGCGCGTCGAGGGCGGTGGAGGCAACGGCGCCGGCGCGACCCGCTTCGAGCTCCGCGATGGAGCGGAGCACCCGCGCTCGATCGGCCGTCTGCGCGGCTTTCAGGGCAACTTCGGCGTCTTCGTCCGCTCCTACGCCTACATCCTCAGCCTCGGCGCCGACGGGCTCACCGAGGCGTCGGAGACCGCCGTCCTCAACGCCAACTACCTGCTCGCGCTGATGCGGGAGGGGCGCGCCGGCAAGTACCTGCCGCTCGCCTTCGACCGCCGGCCGATGCACGAGTTCGTGCTCTCCGGCAGCGGCGCCAAGCGCGAGCTCGGCGTCAAGACGCTCGACATCGCCAAGCGCCTGCTCGACCACGACATGCACCCGCCGACGGTCTACTTCCCGCTGATCGTCCACGAGGCGCTGATGATCGAGCCGACCGAGACCGAGACCCGCGAGTCCCTCGCCGGCTTCGCCGCGGCGGTCGAGTCGATCCTCGCCGAGGCGGAGGAGGACCCCGAGATCGCCCGGCAGGCGCCCTACACGACTCCGGTGCGACGCCTCGACGAGGCCGGCGCCGCTCGCAATCCGGTGGTCCGCCAGCGGCTCGATTGAGCCTCCCGTAATCCTCGCGCCGAATCCGAGACGCGGATCGCCGACCCTGGTGGTCGCCGATCTGCCGCCGGTCGCGCGCGCAGCCCGCGCGCGGCGGCCGCGGCGGCTACGGGGACGGCTCGCCCGGCTGGACGGGAAGCTCCTGGCGCAACCCGAGCACGGGCGCGAACAGGTCACCGTCGCGCTCGAGGCGGGCCAGCACCTGCGCGGCGCCGAAGCGGAGCTGGTCGGGGTCCTCCGAATCCGCCGTGCACTCGACCTCGCTCCAGCGCAACGGCGTCGAGGCGGTCGGCTCGCCCCGGGCCCGCAGCGAGTACGCGGCGACGGTGGTCTTCGTCCGCGCGTTCTGGCTCCAATCGACGAAGACCCTGCCGGGGCGCAGCGACCGTGCCATCCGCGACGTGACGAGGTCGGGATCGGCGCGCTCGAGCGCCAGTGCGACCGCCCGGGCGTACGGCTTCGTCGTCGCGTAGGAGAGCCGGCCGTCGAGCGGCACGTAGACCTGCATCCCCTTCGAGCCCGAGGTCTTCGGGAAAGCCTCGAGCCCCAGCCCCGAGAACAGCTCGCGGATCCGCAGCGCCACGGTGCAGCACTCGACGATCGTCGCCGGCTCGCCGGGATCGAGGTCGAACGCCAGCACCGTCGGATGCTCGAGATCGCCGGCACGGGCCAGCGAGGGATGGAGCTCGATCGCCGCGAGCTGGGCGAGCCAGACCAGGGTCGGCAGGTCGTCGCAGACGGTGAACTCGATCGTCCCGGCGCGGCCGCCGACCCCGATCGGGGCGGTCCGCACCCAGTCGGGCCGATGGGTGGGGCTGTTCTTCTCGAAGAAGTGCCTGCCCTCGACCCCGTCGGGGAAGCGGACGACGGTGAGCGGGCGGTCGTGCAGGTGCGGCAGGATCGCCGGCCCGACCCGCGCGTAGTAGTCGATCACCTCGCCCTTGGTGAAGCCGGTCTCCGGGTAGAGGACCTTGTCGAGGTTGCTCATCGACAGCCGGCGGCCGTCGATCTCTACTTCGCGGCCTTGGCCTT
Organism: uncultured Conexibacter sp.; assembly: GCA_964613275.1. Lineage (GTDB taxonomy): Bacteria > Actinomycetota > Thermoleophilia > Solirubrobacterales > 70-9 > RHKX01. The sequence continues at coordinate 20,978 of CAZTGN010000009.1, forward strand.
CGACTTGCTCTTCGCCTTGCTCGCCGGCCTCTTCGCGCTCGCCTTGCGGGCCTTCGGCTTCGTCTCACGCTTGCGGTCGCCGCCGAGCTCCTCGCCCTTGATCGCCGCCAGCGACTCCTCGAGCGCCGCCATCAGGTCCGGCGCCCTGGTCGGCTTCGGTGCCTCGGGCTCGGCTGCGAGCACGTCCTCGCCGGCGGCCTTGCGCTCGATCATCGCCAGCAGCTCGGCCCGGTACTCGTCCGTGTAGTCGCCCGGGTCGAAGTCCTTCGACAGCGACTCGATGAGCTGCCGCGCCATCGCGACCTCCTGCTCGCGCGGCGGGGCCTCCGGCTCCTCGCCGAGCAGTCCCTCGAGCTGCGCGGCGGGCACGACCTCATCGGCGAAGCGCATCGTCGCCAGCGTCAGCACGCCTTCGCTGGCCCGGATCGCCGCCAGGCTCTCGCGGTTGCGAAGCACGAAGCGGGCGATCGCGACCTTGCGCTGCTCGCCCATCGCCTCCGTGAGGAGCGCGTAGGCGCGCTCGGCGCCGGGCGCCGGGCCGAGGTAGTAGGGCTGGTTGAAGTAGATCGGGTCGATCTGGTCGAGGTCGACGAAGTCCTCGATCTCGATCGCCTTCGACCGCTTCGGGTCGAGCGCCTCGAGCTCCTCGCGGGACAGGATCACGTACCGGTCGGGGGCGATCTCGTAGCCCTTGACGAGGTCCTCGTAGGCGACCTCCTCCTCGTCGGCCTCGGCGACGCGCTTGTGACGGACGCGGGACCCGTCCTTGGCGCGCAGCTCACGGAAGCGGATCGCCTTGCTCGAGACCGCGGAGTAGAGCTTCACCGGGACGTTCAGGAGCCCGAAGCTGATCGTGCCTGTCCAGATCGCGCGCGGCATGGATGCAGTGTTTCGACGATACCGCGCCGCCTCCGCCTCGAGCCCCGCGATCGGTCGCGATCTTGCGCTGCGGCGCGTCGACCGCCTGCGCCGCCGATCGGATCGGTCGGAGCGGAGGTGGCGGAGATGCGGCAGTGCATGGCTGTCGGATATGCGCCACGCCGGGAAGATGGAGGCAAGAAACGGGGGGTCCGGTCGTCGAGTGAATGCGGGGGTTCCGGTCGTCGAGCGCCTTGGGGGTAGATTCCCCGCCCGTGAGCGCGGGCGCCGACAACACCGCCGGCCGGCGGCGGATCTTCAGCGGCATCCAGCCGACCGGCCGCAAGCACCTCGGCAACTACATCGGCGCGATCCGCCAGTACGTCGCCGGCCAGGACGGTGCCGGCGCCGGCGACGAGGCGATCTACTGCATCGTCGACCTGCACGCGACGACCGTCGCCTACGACCCGGTCGTCCTCCGTGAGCGGCTCTACGACACCACGGCGATCCTGCTCGCCGCCGGCCTCGATCCGGATCGCTGCGTGCTGTTCCGGCAGGGAGACGTTCGCGAGCACACCGAGCTGACCTGGCTGCTGGGAGCGGTCACCGCCTGGGGGGACCTGAACCGGATGCACCAGTGGAAGACGAAGCGCGAGCTGGCCGAGAGCCAGAGCGGCGCGTTCGTCTCCGCGAGCCTCTTCAACTATCCGATCCTGATGGCCGCCGACGTGCTCGCCTACCGCGCCACCGAGGTTCCGGTCGGCGACGACCAGCGCCAGCACGTCGAGCTGATGCGGGAGGTCGCCCGACGGTTCAACGAGCGCTTCGGGGCGACCCTGGTCGAGCCCGAGCACCGGATCCCGGCGGTCGGGGCCCGGATCATGGACCTGCAGGAGCCGACGAGCAAGATGTCGACGACCGGCGGCAGCGAGGCGGGCACGGTCTACGTCCTCGACGAGCCCGACCGGGTCCGCAAGAAGCTCAGGAGCGCCATCACCGACTCCGGGCGCGAGGTCCGCCGCGGCGGGCCGGAGGGCGGCAAGGAGGGGATCGAGAACCTGATCGAGATCCTCTGCGTCGCCCGCGGTCTCGAGCCCGAGCGGATCGAAGCGGAGTTCGAGGGCAAGGGATACGGAGATTTCAAGGCGGCCGTCGGCGACGCGGTGGTCGAGTTCCTGGCGCCGGTCCGGGAGCGCTACGCCGAGCTCCGCGCCGACCCGGCCGAGCTCGAGCGCGCCCTCGCCGCCGGCGCCGCCAAGGCGCGGGCGCTCGCCGCGCCGGTCCTCGCCGACGTCCGCGAGGCGATGGGCGTCGCCGAACCGCGCGGGCGGTAGGCCGACCGGGCGTCCGCCTAGTCTCTGATCCGTGCGCACCGCCGACCTCGAGCTCGACCTCGACGTCTTCGCCGGCCCCTTCGACCTGCTCCTCGCGGTCGTGCTCCGCGAGGAGATCAGCCTGCTCGAGGTCGAGCTCGGCGCCGTCGTCGTCGCATACGTCGGGCACCTCGAGGAGGAGGGCGAGCTCGACCTCGAGGCCGCGACCGAGTTCCTCGTCCTCGTCGCCGCCCTGCTCGAGCTCAAGTCGCGCCTGATGTTGCCGGCGGAGGAGGAGGCGGAGCTCGACCTCGGCCCGGAGGAGGCGGCCGACGAGCTGCTCGCCCGGATGCTCGAGTACCGCCGCTACCGCGACGCCGGCGCCGAGCGCCGCCGCCGCCTCGCCGCCGAGGCGCCGCACCTGCACCGCGCCGCGCCGTTGCCGCCGGAGCTCCGCCGCATCTCGGTCGCGGCCGCTCGCCAGGCC
>CAZTGN010000010.1:0-326 GCA_964613275.1 uncultured Conexibacter sp.
CGGCGAGGGCGACCGCGACGGCGGCGTCGCGCGCCAGGAACGGGACCATCCACTCCGGCATCACCGCCGCCGGCAGCGGCGGCGCGACGATCAGCTCGGCGCGCCGCTCGGCGGCGGTCGCGGTGGCGAGCTCGGCCACCCCGGGATCGAGCCGGCCGGTGACGAGCGTCGTTCCGTCGCGCAGGACCGCAAGCTTCTCGGCGGCGATGTCGAGGACGGTCGGACCCAGGAACCGGACGTGGGCTGGCCCGGCGGGGGTGGGGGCGGTGGCGGGGGGGGCGGTGGGGGTGGTGGCGGGGGGGGGGGGCCCCGGGGCGGGCGCGGCG
>CAZTGN010000010.1:336-18555 GCA_964613275.1 uncultured Conexibacter sp.
GGGGGTTGGTGTGTTTGAGTTTGGGGGGTTGGGGGCGCCCCCGGGGGCCGGCCCCGACGACGGCCACGTCGACCCGGGCGTCCGCGAAGGCGACGAACGAGACCGCGATCGCCGCCTCGAACTGGGTGACCCTCTCCCCCTCGTCGAGATCCGCCTCGACGGCGGCGATCGCCGCCGCCACCCGTGCGGCCGCCGCGGCGAAGGCGTCGGGCTCGATCTCGGCGCCGCCGATCCGGGTCCGCTCCGCCCAGCGGCTGACGTGCGGGGAGACGCAGGCGCCGGAACGGAGCCCGGCGCCGTCGAGCAGCGCGGCCGCCATCGTCGCCACCGACGACTTGCCGTTGGTGCCGACCACGTGGAGGGTCCGGTAGCGGCGCTGCGGCCACTCCAGCGCCGCGCACAGCGCCCGCATCCGCTCGAGCCCGAAGCGCCAGCCGACCGGCTCGAGGCCGGCGAGGAACTGCTCGGGATCGGTCAGCCGAGCTCCTCGAGCTCGGCCCGGTAGCGGGCGAGCTTCTCGCGCTCGCCGGCGACGACATCGGCCGGCGCGTTGGCGGTGAAGCCGTCGTTCGCGAGCTTGCCCTCGGCCCTCGCCACCTCGGCTCGAAGCCGCTCGCGGAGCTCGTCGAGCCGCGCCCGGGCGACATCGGCGTCGAGTCCGTCGGATGGGAGGATCTCGATCGCGCCGACCGCCGCGACAGCGGCCTCGGCGCGGTCGCCGCCGCCGTCGAGCTCGAGCCGGGCGAGCCGGAGGACCAGCGGGTGAACCTCTCCCGCCGCCCGCGCTCGCAGCGCCGCGCCCGGCGCGACGCCGGCGAGCTCGCGCCAGCGCCGCAGCGCCCGGGTCAGCTCGATCGCCGCCACGACGTCGGCTTCGGCGCCATCGTCGAAGCGCGCGCGTGCGGCCTCCGGGTAGGGGGCGACGATCAGCTCCGAGCCGCGGTCCGGCAGGTAGCTCCAGATCTCCTCGGTGACGAACGGCATCAGCGGGTGCGCCAGCGCCAGCGTCCGGCCGAGCACGTGCAGGAGGTTGGAGGCGGCACTCGTGTCGCCGTCGTAGAGCCGCGGCTTGACGATCTCGAGGTACCAGTCGCAGAGATCGGAGTAGACGAACCGGTAGAGCTCGAGCGCGGCATGGGCGAAGTCGAAGCGGTCGAGGCGATCGCCGACGAGCTCGACGGTGCGCTCGAGCCGCGAGAGGATCCAGCGATCCTCGACGGCTTCGGTCGCGGCCTCGGGCGCGGCGTCGCCGGCGTTGAGCAGGATCAGCCGGGACGCGTTCCAGAGCTTGTTGGCGAGGTCACGCCCCTGTTGCACCTTCGCCTCCGAGAAGCGCACGTCCTGGCTCGACGACATCGCCAGGAGGCCGAAGCGGAGCGCGTCGGCGCCGTGCGAGTCGATCAGCTGCAGCGGGTCGATCCCGGTGCCGAGGCTCTTCGACATCCGCCGCCCGTCCGGCGCCTGGATCACCGAGTGGATGTAGACGTCGCTGAACGGGATCTCGTCGAGCAGCTCGAGCGAGGTCATGATCATCCGCGCGACCCAGAGGTAGATGATGTCGCGGGCGGTGACGAGCACGTCGGTCGGGTAGAAGGCCCGCATCTCGGGCGTGTCCTCGGGCCAGCCGAGCGCCGCGAACGGCCACAGCGCCGAGCTGAACCAGGTGTCGAGGACGTCCTCGTCGCGGCGCAGGACGCCGCCGCAGGACTCGCACCCGCCGCCCGCCGGCTCGTGCTCGGCGACGATCGTCGTCGCGCAGTGGTCGCAGTACCAGACCGGGAGCCGGTGGCCCCACCAGAGCTGGCGCGATACGCACCAGGGCCGGATCCCGTCCATCCAGTCGAGGTAGACGCGCTCCCAGCGCTCCGGCGTGAAGCGGACCCGCCCGGCGCGGACCACGTCGATCGCCGGCTTCGCGAGCTCGTCCATGCGGCAGAACCACTGCAGGCTGATCAGCGGCTCGATCCGCTCGCCGGAGCGGTGCGAGAACGGGACCGAGTGGACGTAGGCCTCCTCGCCGCGGAGCGCGCCGGCGGCGCGGAGGTCGGCGACGACCCGCTCCTGCGCCGCGGCGGCGGTGAGGCCCGCGTAGTCGGGGCCGGCCTCGTCGGTCAGCCGCCCGTCCTCGCCGATCACCGAGATCTCCTCGAGCCCGTGGCGGCGACCGATCTCGAAGTCGTTGGGGTCGTGGCCGGGTGTGATCTTGAGCGCGCCGGTGCCGAAACCGACGTCGACGTGCTCGTCGGCGATGATCGGCAGCCTCCGGCCGACGAGCGGCAGGACGCAGTGCTCGCCGACGAGGTCGGCGTAGCGTCCGTCGCCGGGGTTCACGGCGACGGCGGTGTCGGCCAGCATCGTCTCCGGCCGCACGGTGGCGACGGTCAGGACCCGCTCGGACCCCGCGACGGGATAGTCGATCGAGTACAGGGTGTCTTCGACCTCGCGGTTCTCGACCTCGAGGTCGCTGATCGCCGAGTGCGAGCCCGGATCCCAGTTGACCATGTAGTTGTCGCGGTAGATCAGGCCCTTCTCGTGGAGGGCGACGAAGACCCTGTGGACCGCGGCCACGTAGCCGTCGTCGAGCGTGAACCGCTCGTCGGCGAAGTCGCCGGAGGCGCCGAGGCGCTGGAGCTGCTCGATGATCCGGCCGCCGTAGCGCTCACGCCACTCCCAGACCCGCTCGACGAACGCATCGCGCCCGAGCTCGTGGCGGTCGAGCCCCTCCGCCCGCAGCTCCTTCTCGACCACCGACTGGGTGGCGATCCCGGCATGGTCGGTGCCGATGATCCACTTCACCCGCTCGCCAGTCATCCGGTGCTTGCGGACGAGCGTGTCCTGGATCGTGTTGTTGAGCCCGTGCCCCATGTGCAGCGAGCCCGTCACGTTCGGCGGCGGGATCGCGATCGAGTAGTTCTCGGCCGCCGTCCCCTCGGGCTCGGGCGTGAAGTACCCGCCCTCCCGCCAACGCGCGTAGACCCGCCCCTCGACCTCGGCCGGGTCGTAGCGGGTCGTCGCCTCGAGCTTGGCACGGCGCGCGGCTTCCATCGCCGCCGAGGTTATTGCTGCGGCGAGCGCCCCAAGGGCGCCGAGCGCCCGACCCCGGGCCGCCGGCCGGCCGTCGGCAGCGCTCGCCCAGAACCCGGGGAACGCCGATCCGACCGCGGATGTCGCGGATTCCTCATGTCCTCCGTCGGAGCGGCCCGGGGGGCGCCGTCAGCGGCCGCGCTCGAGGCCGAGCAGCTTGCGCAGGTCGGCGTCGAGCTCGTCGGGCCGGTCGTCGAGATCGACCGAAGTGACCCTGACCGGCTCCCATCCCTCGGCGCGGAGCCGGCGGTCGCGGCGGCGGTCGGAGGCGAACGTCAGCGGCGCCAGGTGCGCGTCGCGCCCATCGGCCTCGACGACGACGCGCTGGGGGCGCCAGAGGACGTCGGGCTCGATCGTCTCGCCGCCCACCCGGATCAGCACGTTCGACTCCCAGGGCGGGAATCCGCGGTCGCGCAGGAACGCGTTGAGGCGGGCCTCGAGCGGCGAGCGGATCCTGCGCCCCTCGGGGTCGATGCGGGCCAGCATCCTCCGGAAGCCGCTCGCGCCCTTGCGGCGCCGGTTGCGCCCGAGGGTGGCGTGGAGGTCGTCGACGGTGACCAACCGCTGGACGAACGCCTCGTTGGCGGTCCTGAGAAGCCGTTCCGCTCCCAGCGTCGTCGCCAGGTCGAAGAGCGTCTGGGCGGGGCTGGTCGCCGGCAGGCCGTCGATCGCGGTGAGCGAGGGCGGCTCGAGGGCCCGGGTATGAACCCGGACCCCGTCGCGGGCGGCCAGCCGGCGGGGAGTGGTGACGTCGACGACCATCGGTGCGTGCGCGAGGACTCGGTGCTCGGCCGCGGCCGAGAGATGGCTGATCGCTCCGTCGTCGCCGACCAGCAGCAACGCGGCCCAGTGGCGAGCGCGGGCGTCGTGGCGGTGGCCGAGCGCGTAGACACCGCGATGGAGCCGGATCAACCGGCCGCTACGGAGCCGAGCCTTGATGCCGTCGCGCGAGACGCCGGCAGCGAGGAGCTGCTCGCGGCTGACCCGGCCCGCCTGCCGCCGCGCCAGCTCCGCGATCAGCCGGTCCCAATCACCGCGAAGAACGCATGATCGTGGGCGCCCAGCGCCCCCATTCGTACGTTCTCTCGCCACGCGGGCAGCCTGACGGCGAAACCCGCACAGGTGTGACCCGCTGTGCAACCTTCCGGCACCGATGCGCGCCGAATCGGTGCCGACAGGTGCTCTCCTCGCCGAGGTCCTCGATCGGTGCCGCCGGTCGCTCTCCTCGCCGAGATCCTCGATCGGTTCGCCCGCCGGGCGCTCCTCGCCGAGATCCTCGATCGGTGCCGCTAGGCGCTCTCCTCGCCGAGGTCCTCGATCGGTGCCTCGGACTCCGGGACGGCCTGGGTGACGAGCGTCGGGGCGAGCCCCTTCTCGATCGTCTCGCGGGTGACGACGCACTTCTTGACGTCGCGGCGCGAGGGCAGCTCGAACTGGACGTCGAGCAGCGTCTCCTCGATGATCGAGCGCAGGCCGCGGGCGCCGGTCTCGCGCTCGATCGCGCGGTCGGCGATCGCCGCCAGCGAGTCGGGGGCGAAGACGAGGTCGATGTCGTCGAAGTCGAACAGACGCTCGAACTGCTTCGTCAACGCGTTCTTGGGCTCGGTCAGGATCGTGATCAGGTCTTCGCGGCTGAGCTGGCTGATCGCGGCGAGCACCGGCAGGCGACCGATGAACTCGGGGATCAGCCCGAACTCCATCAGGTCCTCGGGCAGGACCTGTTCGAACAGCTCGCCGATCTCACGGTCCTCCTTGCTGACGATCGAGGAGCCGAATCCGATCCCGTTCGTGCCGATCCGCTTCTCGATCACCTTGTCGAGCTCGGCGAAGGAGCCGCCGCAGATGAAGAGGATGTTGGTCGTGTCGACGGTCAGGAACTCCTGGTGGGGGTGCTTGCGGCCGCCCTGCGGAGGAACCGAGGCGGTGGTGCCCTCGAGGATCTTCAGGAGCGCCTGCTGGACGCCCTCGCCGGAGACGTCACGGGTGATCGACGGGTTGTCGGCCTTACGCGTGATCTTGTCGATCTCGTCGATGTAGATGATCCCCGTCTCCGCCTTCTTGACGTCGTAGTCGGCGGCCTGGATCAGCTTCAGGAGGATGTTCTCGACGTCCTCGCCGACGTAGCCGGCTTCGGTAAGCGCCGTCGCGTCGGCGATCGCGAAGGGGACGTTGAGGATCCGGGCGAGGGTCTGCGCGAGCAGCGTCTTGCCACAGCCGGTCGGGCCGAGCAGGAGGATGTTCGACTTCTGCAGCTCGGTCTGCTCGCCGCCCTCCTCGGCCGCCATCTGGACCCGCTTGTAGTGGTTGTAGACGGCGACCGCGAGCGCCCGCTTGGCCGGGTCCTGGCCGACCACGTACTCGTTCAGGATCGCGTTGATCTCACGCGGCTTCGGCAGCGCGTCGAGCTCGAAGCTCGGGGTCGCCGTGAGCTCCTCGTCGATGATCTCGTTGCAGAGGTCGATGCACTCGTCGCAGATGTAGACGCCGGGTCCGGCGATCAGCTTCTTCACCTGCCGTTGCGACTTCCCGCAGAAGCTGCAGAGGAGCTGCTCGTTCGAGTCGGTTGGGCGTGCCAGGGCTTCTTTCCTTCGCCTCGTGGTGGATGGGAAACCCGCGCCGTCAAGGTTACGGAACCCGCAGCGGCGCGAACAAGGCCCAACTACTCCCCCGGGACGTCCGTCCCTGCAAGGGGTCGCCGTCCTGCAGCCGGCCCTCCCCCGGGGCGGCCGTCCCGGCAAGGGCCCGCCGTCCCGCGGCCCGGTCGCTCGCCTACGCCGCCGTCAGCAGGCCGGCAGCGGGAACGAGTTGCCCGACCCGCAGGTGCCGGTGCCCTCGTCGAAGTAGTTGTCCGTCCCGTTGCCGGCGGCGCGGTTGTCGCGGAGGACGTTGCCGTCCGAGCTGGCATCGACGTGGATCCCGTAGACGCCGTTGTCGTTGGTCCTGTTGCCGCGAAACAGCATCCCGTCGGAGTTGTGGACGAAGATCCCGCTCGGGATCCCCTCGCCGCCGATCGCATTCCGGTTGAGGACGTTGTCGACGACGCGGATGTCGACCCCGGCCGAGTCCTCGACGATCACGCCGCGGTTGTTGCCGCTCGCGGTGTTGCCGCGGATCAGCAGGGTGCGCTTGCCGGTCGAGCCGATGCTGCCGACGTAGTAGCCGGCGTCGCGGTAGCCGCGGGCATCGTTGTTGGTGATCCGGATCGCGCCCTTGCCGTAGACGTTGACCCCGTAGAGCGCCTCGCCACAGGTGTTGACGAGCCGCAGGTCGTTGACGCGGCCGCTGCCGATGTTGACGAAGTTGACGGTGAAGGCGTCGGTGGACCCGACGACCCCGAGCCCGTCGAGGGAGACGCGATTCGCCTCGACGTCGACCACGACGCTGGCACGGCAGCGGGCGTCGATCACGGGCCGGCGCTCGCCGCGGGCAGCGAAGATGTCGAGCCTCTTGTCGACCGCGATCGCCTCCCGGTAGCGACCGTGGTGGACCCTGATCCGATCGCCCGGATCGGCCCGGTTGATCGCCCGCTGCAGCGGGTGCGAGGCCGGGCCGCGCGGGTGTACGTCGATCGTCCGCGCCGCCGCCGTGGCAGGCACGAGCAGAGCGAGGATCAGGAGCGCGACGAGCGGAGCCGAGCGCGCGCCGCGCCGCGCCGTGGCGAGCTCCGGTCGTGAGGCGGCCGATGACGACGGGCCGCGCCGCGCCCTGGTGCCGCGCAGCGGCGTCCCGACCAAGCGGATCGAGGAAGAGGCCGCCGTGGCGAGCTCCGGTCGTGAGGCGGCCGATGACGATGAGCCGCGCCGGTCCTGGCGCCGCTCAGCGATTCTCGATCACGCGGTCGACGATGCTGTACTCGACCGCCTCCTCGGCGCTCATGAAGTAGTCGCGCTCGGTGTCCTTCTTGACCCGTTCGATGTCCTGGCCGGTGTGCTTGGCGATGATCTCGTCGAGGCGGCGGCGGATGTCGATGATCTCCTTCGCGTGGATCTCGATGTCGGTTGCCTGGCCCTGGAACCCGCCGGAGACCTGGTGGATCAGGATCTTCGAGTTCGGGGTCGCCATCCGCTTGCCGGCGGCGCCGCCGCTGAGCAGCAGCGCTCCCATGCTCATCGCGATCCCGACGCAGATCGTCTGCACGTCGGGCTTGATGTACTGCATCGTGTCGTAGATCGCCAGGCCGGCGTAGACGTTGCCGCCCGGCGAGTTGATGTACATCGAGATGTCCTTGTCGGGGTCCTCGGACTCGAGGTGGAGGAGCTGGGCGACGATCAGGTTCGCGATGTCGTCGCTGACCGGCGTCCCGAGGAAGATGATCCGCTCGTTGAGCAGGCGCGAGTAGATGTCGTACGCGCGCTCGCCACGCGAGGTCTGCTCGACCACCATCGGGACCATCGGGCTCATCAGGCGCGGCAGTCTATAGAAGCGCCGGGCCCGGCCATCCGGCGTCCGGCGACGCACGCCCTGGTAGCGTGACCGCCTCGTCCATGGGAGGCCGATCGCACGCCGAGCGCAACCGCGGCGCCGTTCGTGAGTTACGGGCTCAGAGAGATCGGGCCGGCTCGTTCCGCCCAGGAAGGCACACGATGAAGAGAACCGCAACCGTCGCGATCGCGCTGCTCGCAGCCGCCTCGCTCCTGCTCGCCGGCAGCGCCCTGGCGGGCTCGAAGACCTACAAGCAGTCCGGCCAGATCGTCGGCGACAAGGGCTCGAAGGTGAAGCTCCGCGTCAAGGTCAAGAGCGGTGAGCCGACACAGATCAAGGGCTTCAAGGCCAAGGACGTGATCACGCGTTGCGATGACACGATCAAGCGCTACGACTACGAGTCGTTGTCGCCGATCCCCCTCCACGACGGGGAGTTCAAGATCACGCTCAGCGACAGCTCGATCGGCCTGGCGATCAAGCTCAAGGGCCACACCAAGCGCCACGGCAAGGCCGTCAACGGCAAGATCAGCACCAACGAGTTCGAGGTCAACGGCGAGACCTGCAAGGTCTCGAAGCAGAAGTTCAAGACCTCGGTCTAGCTGCCGGCCGATCAGTCGTCGCCGGGGGTCCGGAGCTCCCCGGCGGCGGCGCCGGCCCGATCAGTCGTCGCCCGGGGTCCAGAGCTCCCCGGCGGCGGTGGCGGCCCTCTCCCCGCCCTCGGGGGTCCAGAGCCTCTCGCGGGCCTCGGCGCGATCCAACGGGATCGGCTTCGCCTCGGCGACGATCAGCTCGGCGGCCTTGCGCATCCTGATCTCCTCGACGAGCAGCGGCTCGCGACCCTCGGAGCGAATCCGCTTCAGGAGCTTCTCGGGCTTGCCCTTCTGGCCGGCCGGCGGCGCCAGCGCCTCGAGCAGCTCGTCCTCGCTGACCTCGATCGCCTCGGCGGCGGCGACGGCGGCGAGGACGGCCTCGCGCTTGAGGCCGGCCTCGGCATCCTCGCGCGCATCGGCGATCGCCTCCTCGCGATCCTTGCCCTGGATCTGCAGGTAGGTGGCCGGATCCATGCCCCGCTGCTGCAGCGAGCGCTCGAACCGCTCCCAGATCTCGACCGCGCGCGCCCCGGCGATCTCCTCGGGGACGTCGACCGTGGCGTTGGCGACCGCGGCATCGATCGCGGCGTCGTGGAACTGATGCTCGATCCGGTGCTCGGCCTGGTGGGCCAGCCGGGACTCGATGTCGTCCCGCAGATCGGCCAGCGTGTCGAAGTCGGTGTTGTCGGCGGCGAGCTCGTCGTCGAGGTCGGGCAGGCGCTTCTCGCGCACCTCCTTGACCGTGACCTCGAAGCTGGCGTCCCGGCCGGCGAGACGCTCGGCTCCGTAGTCATCGGGGAAGGTCACCTCCACGGTCCGAGCCTGGCCCGCCTCGCTGCCGGCGAGCTGCTCGTTGAAGCCCTCGATCAGGGTGTCGGAGCCGAGCTCGAGCAGGAAGTCGGTGGCGCTGCCGCCCTCGAACGACTCGCCGTCGATCGCGCCCGCGTAGTCGATCAGCAGGAAGTCGCCCTCGGCGGCGGCGCGCTCGACCGGGTCGAGCGCGGCGAGGCTCTCGCGCAGCCGCTCGATCTCGGCGTCGATCGCGTCTGCCGGGACCTCCAGCTCGGCCCTTCCCACCTCGATGCCCCGGTAGGCGCCAAGCTCTGCCGTCGGCCGAACGCCGACCTCGATCGTGAACGCGAGCGCGTCGCCCTCGGCGGGCGGCTCGGGCATGTCGAGCTCGGGGTCGCCGACCGGCGCCGCGCCGGAGCTGATCAGCGCCCGCTCGTACCACCCGGGAAGCCCCTCGCGTAGCGCCTCCTCCATCACCGCCTCACGGCCGACCCGCTGCAGGACCAGCTGCGGCGGCACCTTGCCCTTGCGGAACCCCGGCAGCTTCATCTCCCTGGCGAAGCCGGATGCGGCCGCCTGCAGCCGCTCCTCGACCTCGGCTGCGGGCACGGTCGCGGCGATCCGCACCCGCGAGCCTCCGAGCTCGGTGACCTCGGTCTCGATCGCGGCCGCTCGGGCGCTGGCTTTCTGCGCTGCCATCGGGGCGGGAACCTTAGACGGCTTCGAGCGCCGCGGACTCGCGCCGGAATCGGGTCGCGCCACGGCGGCACCTGCGGCGCCGGGGCTCGCGCCGGAGCACTCGAGGCTCGGCGAGAGCGGTTGGCGGCCGGGAACGTGCCACCGGGCGGGTCGAGCCGGTCGCCGCCTGCCGTAGCGCCGAACCGCCGGCCCCGCCGAGCACCCCGACCGTCACTCCGAGCACCCCGACCGTCACTCCGAGCCGCGGCCCCCCGCCGAGCACCTGGCTTTCCTTCACTCCGAACCGCCGGCACCGCCGAGCAACTACGGTTCCGGGCGATGAGCACGAACGGAATCGAGGGGCGCCCGCCGGGACGCACCGCCGCCGGCACCTGGAGCGGCGGGCGCTACATGGGGTTCGGTGCCGAGGTCGAGCCGGAGCGGCTCGAGGCCGTGCTCCGGCCGGGCGACGGGATCGACACCGTGATCAGCGCCGACACCTACGGTCAGGGCGAGGCGGACCGGATGCTGGGCCGCGCCCTCGCCGGCGTCGATCGCTCCAGCTACTCGCTCGTCGGCGCCGTCGGCCACGACTTCTACGAGGGCGAGCGGGCCGGGCCGAAGGGCTTTCCGCGCTTCACCGACCCGGCCCTGCGCGGCCCCGACGGCTATGCGGGCTACCTGCGGTCGGCCACCGAGCGCAGCCTCGAGCGGCTCGGCCAGGACCGCCTCGATCTGCTGCTGCTCCACAACCCCGACCGGACCGGCTACTCGTCGGAGACGGTCTGGGACGCGATGGCGGCGCTCCGCGACGAGGGCCTCGCGGCCGCGATCGGCGTCGCCCCGGGGCCGGCGAACGGATTCACCCTCGACCTGCTCGACTGCTTCGACCGCTTCGGCGAGCGGATCGACTGGGCGATGGTGATCCTCAACCCGCTCGAGCCATGGCCGGGCGAGCTCGTCCTCGACTCCGCGGCCGCCCACGACGTCTCCGTGATCACCCGGGTCGTCGACTACGGCGGCCTCTTCTGGGGCGACGTGACCGCGATCGACGACCTGCCGCCGCGCGACCACCGGCGCTTCCGCCCATCCGGCTGGATCGAGGCCGGCAACGCGAGGATCGATGCGATGCGGCCGCTCGCCGACCGCCATCGGCTGACGCTGCTGCAGCTCGCCTGCCGCTGGAACCTCGCCCACCCGGCGGTCCGCTGCGTCGTCCCGACGCTGATCCAGGAGGCCGGCCCCGACGCCCGGCCGATCGAGGAGAAGCGGGCCGAGCTCGCCACCCTGCCCGACGTCGAGCTCGACCCCGGCGACGTCGCCGCCATCCGCCGGATCGGCGACAACACCGGCTCGATGGCGCTGAAGGGTGCGAGCCCCCGCCACGAGGGCGAGGCGCAGGCCGACGCCTGGCCGCTCAGCTCCGACCTCGTCGCCGCCGGCCAGCGCTGGGGGGTCGAGCCCGAGCGCGACCTCGTCGAAACCGGGTGAGCGCCCGCGATCGGGCGCTGGCCCGGACCGTCAGCGGCCCGCTCGGACGCGGCGTGGCCTTCTCCGTCGACCTCGCGGCGGCGCTGCTCGGAGCACTGCGCCGGCGGCGGCCGCCGCAGCGACCGGGCCGGTGAGCCTCAGAGCCACCTGATCCGCTTGAAGAAGCGGTACATGGCGACGACGGCGGCGGCCATCACGAGCAGCGCCAGTGGGTAGCCGGCCTCCGAGTGAAGCTCGGGCATGTGCTCGAAGTTCATCCCGTAGACGCTGGCGATGAACGTCGGCACGGCGATGATCGCCGCCCAGGCGGAGATCACCCGCACGACCTCGTTCTGGCGCAGCGTGATCAGCGCCAGGTTCGAGTCGAGCACGCCGGTGAGCAGCTCGCGCTGGTCCTGCAGCTGCTCGTCGACCCGGCGTGCGTGGTCGGCGACGTCGCGGAAGTAGCGGCGGATCTGCTCGTCGAGCTCGACGACGAGGCCGCCCTCGAGCGACTCGAGCGGCCCGATCAGGGGCTGAACGGCGCGGTGGAACTCGATCACCTCGCGGCGCAGGAAGTAGATCCGCCGGGTCGCGTCGACGTCGCGGGCGGCGAAGACCTCGTTCTCGACCTCGGCGATGTCGTTCTCGATCCCCGCCGTGACCGGCTCGTAGTCGTCGACGACCTTGTCGAGGATCGCCCAGGCGGCGGCCGCGGGGCCGACGGCGACGAGGTCGGGACGGCCCTCGAGCCGCTCGCGGGCCGGGGCCAGCTCGCTGGCGCGCCCGTGGCGGACGGCGATCACGTAGCCGCGGCCGAGGAACAGGGTGATCTCGCCGAAATCGACCTCCTCGCGCTCGTCGTCGTAGTGGGCGGTCTTGAGGACGACGAAGTAGGAGCCGTCGTAGTCCTCGAGCTTCGGGCGCTGGTGCTTGCTGGAGGCGTCTTCCAGGGCGAGCTCGTGGAGGCCGAACGCGCGCCCGACCTGCTCGAGCTCGGCGGCGCCGGGCTCGTGCAGCCCGAGCCAGACGAAGCCGTCGCCGCCGCGCGCCCGCGCGGCGGCGGTCTCGAAGTCGAGCGGGCCGGCATCCTGGCGGACGCCGCCGCTGTACTGGGCGCAGTCGACGATCACGGTGCTCCTCCGGCTTCCCGATTCGGGGCGGCGGGCGCCCCTCCTGCCGGCGGTCCGGGGCAGGCGCGAGCCGAAGCGCGAGCGGACGCGGGCGGCGGCGACGGCGCACCCCGGCCGCCGGGTCTATCGGTCGCCTGCGTAGCTGAGGATCGACTTGTCGATCAGCCACTCGACCGGCGCCCTGTCGTCGCTGTAGACCGGGCCCCCGGTCAGCATCGGGCCGATCCGCTGCGACTCGATCGCCGCGAGGTTCCGGAGGTCGTCGGGAAGCCCGCCGATCGCCGCCAGCAGGCGCTCCGGCGAGGCCGGCGCCCCGCTGCCGAGCAGCAGCGTGTTCGAGTCCTCGAGGGGGTCGCGGATCACCGTCGCGAACGCGGTCGCCATCGTCGCCGCGACGGCGCGCTCGAGGTCGTCGTTGTCCTCGGGATGGCCGACGTTGACGACGACCGCCCCGCCCGGCGCGAGCCTCTCGCGCACGAGGTCGAAGAACTCGCTCGTCGTCAGGTAGAAGGGGATGTACGGCTGCCGGTAGGCATCGACGACGATGACGTCGTAATCGCCGTCGGAACGCCGCAGCCAGGGCCGCGCGTCGGCCGTGTGGGTGTGCAGGTTCGGCCCCGAGAGGTCGAAGAAGCGGCGGCCGATCTCGGTCAGCTCGCCGTCGATCTCGACCCCGTCGACCCGTGCCGAGGGGAAGTAGTGCCCGTACATCCGCGCCGCGGTCCCGGCCGCGTTGCCGAGGATCGCGACCCGCTCGGGCGGCCGCTCGAGCGCCGCGAACGGGAGCACGATCAGCCCGTCCCAGTAGCGGCCCGTGAGATAGGAGCCGGGCTTGTACAGCGAATGGATCGCCTGTCCCTCGTTGAGCTGCAGGACCCGGTCGCCGTCGGGCTCCTCGACGACCTGCGCGTACTGGGTCTCGGTCTCGGTCTCGTAGATCACCTCGCCGTCGTCGGAGCCCTTGACGGTGCCGACCGGGATCGCGATCGCGGCGGCGATCGCGACGGCGACGGGGGCGAAGCGCCAGCCGAGGCCGGCGACGGCGGCGAGGGCGATCGCGAGCGCGAAGGCGAGGAAGGTCCGCTGGGTGCCGACCACCGGGATCAGCAGCAACGCTGAGAGCATCGTGCCCGCCAGCGAGCCGGCGGTCGAGATCGCGTAGAGGCGGCCGGCGGTCCGCCCGGCGTGCTCGACGTCGGGGACGGCGAGCCGCAGGGCGTAGGGCGAGGCGGCGCCGAGCAGGAGCACGGGGACGGCGACGAGGGCGAGAACGGCGAGCAGCGACCCGGCGAAGGCGCCGGCCGAGATCGAGTCGAGCGCGTCGACCGAGATCTCGAAGAACGGTCGGGCCACGAACGGGACGGCGGCGAGCAGGATCGCGGCCGCCAGGACCATCTTGCAGAGGCCGGCGAGCGACGGATCGCGGTCGGCGAGGCGACCGCCGAGCCAGTAGCCGAGCGAGAGCGCGACGAGGACGACCCCGATCGTGTTCGCCCAGACGATCGTCGAAGCGCCGAAGAACGGCGCCATCAGGCGGGCGACGGCGATCTCGGCCCCGAGCGAGCCGGTGCCGACCACGAAGACGAGCGCGTAGAGGAAGCGGATCCGGCTCAAGCGGGCCCGCTCGCTCCCGAGCTGAGCGAGCCCGACTCGATCCGCTCCCGCAGCCGCTCGCCCTGGCCGGCGTCGACGGCGCGCTGGGCGCGGGCCGGGTCGAGCTCGACCCCGCGGGCGGCGGCGAGGTCGAGCAGCTCCTGGCGCTCGGTGTCGTGCTTGGCCCAGCGCAGGACCAGCCAGGAGAGGATCGCGATCGTGATCACGGTGCTCTCGGCCATCATCACGACCCCCGCGGTCCCCTGGTCGCTCAGCCCGGAGACGCCGTGGGCCGCCTCCCCGGGGGCGTAGCGCGAGTAGATCACCGAGCCCGACCACATCAGGACGTTGGCGAGGACGGCGCCGATCAGCCGCACGGCGAACACGAAGCCGGCGCTGGCGGCGCCGCTGAACCAGGCGGGCTTCGGCAGCGGCCCGAGCAGCGACATCCAGAAGGCGACGCCGGCGAAGAAGAAGCTGAGGTGCTGGAGCGCGTGGACGAGGTCGTTGTCGAACGTCGCCGCCTCGTACAGGGCCGGGATGTGCCAGGCGTAGAGCAGGATCGTCCAGGCGGCGAGCGCGAAGATCGGATTGGCGAGATGGCGCAGCCAGCGGAACCCGCGCATCGCCAGGAGCGGCTGCAACAGCGGCCCGGTGAGCCCGAGCACGAAGCAGACGGCCGCGACGTCCATGATCAGCAGGTGCTGGACCATGTGCCAGGTCAGCAGCTCGTCGGACAGGTCGTCGACCGGCGAGACGTAGGCGACCGCGAGCGCGACGAGGCCGCAGACGAAGAAGCCCTGGCGCCAGCGGGGGACCGGCCGGCCGGCGTCGGCGAGGTGGATCATGCGGATCGCGTAGGCCGTCGCGATCACGATCAGCGACAGCGGCGGCAGCCACTCGGCGAGGATCGAATCGAGGTCGGCGGCGGCGATCATCCTCCCGGTCAGGCTAGACAATCGATTCCGCGCGGCCGGCCACGGAGTCCGCGAGCGCGCGGCTCGGCCGTCCGAGCCGGTGGGCCGTGCTCGCTTCCCGAGCCCCGACCTCAAGCGCGCCGCCGCGGGGCCGATGATTGAGGCGATGCGACCGAACCGGCGATCCGTGCCGGCGCTGCTCGGCGCCGCGCTGGCGCTGCTCGCCCTCGCTGCCGCGGCACCGGCCCCGGCGGCGAGGAACGCCGCGAAGCTCCGCGTCACCTCGGTCGGGACGGGCACGATCGCCCTGCGCTGGAGCGGGCCCGACTCGCGCCGCTGGGCGATCCGCCACCGTCAGGTCGACGGCGGGTGGGCGCGCGGGCGGGTCCACGGCAAGCGCACGCGGCTGGTCGGGCTCGCGCGCGGAACCGTCTACGAGGCCCAGGTCGCGCCCTGCCGTCGTCGCGGCTGCGGCGGGTGGAGCAACGTCGCCCGCACGGCGACCCTGCTGGCCCCGTTCAACGGCCCGCACCCCGACCCCGGCTGCGAGGCCTTCCCGCCCGGCGACGAGCTCAACCGCGACGTCTCGGCGGCGCCCCTGGCGGCCGACTCGGCGCAGATCATCGACCGGATCGGCAGCGACGGCGGCGACTTCCTGCACCCCGACTTCGGCTCGAATCCCGGCTACGGGATCCCGTTCGTGGTCGTCCCCGCCGACCAGCCGGCGGTCCCGATCCGCTTCCGCGCCTACGGCGACGAGAGCGACGCCGGCCCCTACCCGGTGCCGCCGGGCGCGCCGGTCGAAGGCGGGCGCCGAAGCGACGGCGACCGGCACGTCCTCGTCCTGCGCCGTCCCCGCGAGCCGGGCGGGAGCTGCCGCCTGTTCGAGCTCTACCGGGCCGGCGGGCTCGGCGGCGCGCGCCGCGCCTGGGCCGCCGACTCCGGCGCCGTCTTCGACCTCGGCGCGCCGCTCGCCGGCCAGCGACCGGGAGGCTGGACCTCGGCCGACGCGGCGGGGCTGCCGATCTACCCCGGGCTCGTCACCTACGAGGAGGTGCGGTCGGGGACGATCGACCACGCGATCCGGGTCACGTTCGAGCGCACCCGACGCGGCTACGTCCCCCCCGCGACCCATCACGCATCCGACTCCTGCCATCCCCACCGGCCGCCGATGGGCCTGCGCCTGCGGCTCGCCGCGAGCTACGACACCTCGGCGCTCACCGGTGACGCGCGGGTGATCGCGACGGCGATGAAGCGCTACGGGCTGATCGTCGCCGACAACGGCTCGAACTGGTACATCACGGGCGCGACCGACCGCCGCTGGAACGACGCGAACCTGAACCAGCTCAAGGCGATCCCCGGCGAGGCCTTCGAGGTCGTCGCGCCGGGCCCCGAGACCTCACCCTGCTAGCCCCGCGAACGGGATCGAGGCTTCGGAAGCTGTCGGCACCCCTCCCCGAACGGCGCCGCGCGGAGCCTCAGAGCACGCCCTCCAGGGCGAGCAGCTCGCGCTTGACGTCGAGCCCGCCGCCGTAGCCGCCGAGCCCGCCGCCGGCGCGGAGGACGCGGTGGCAGGGGACGACGATCGGGATCGGGTTCGCGCCGAGGGCGCTGCCGGCCGCCCGGAACGCCCGCGGGCTGCCGGCCGAGGTCGCCATCTCGCCGTAGGTCCTCGTCTCCCCGAACGGGATCCTCGCCGTCTCCCTGAGCACCCGCTGGACGACGCCGGCGGTGAGCTGCCAGTCGAGCGCCAGCTCGAACCGCCGGCGACGGCCGGCGAAGTACTCGTCGAGCTCGCGGCGCACCTCGTCGAGCCGTCGCGGCGCCTCGACGATCCGGGGCGAGATCCGCTCGGCGAGAGCGCCGAGCTGCGCGTCGAGCGGCCGGTTCGGGTAGCCGAGGTGGACGAGGCCGGCCGGCGTGCCGACCACCAGCAGCTCACCGAGGGGGGAGTCCACCCGCGCGTAGGCGAGATCGAGGATCCCGGCGCCGGCGGCACGGTCGGCCACGGCGGCGCTGAGCGCCGCGACATCGACATCCCCCACGGTCGCCGCGCGAGCGGCGGCCCCGAGGTCGGCATCGCTGATCGGTTCGGGCGTCGGTTCGGCGTTCATGCTCGCTCCTTCTCGCTGGTCGCGGTCGCTGGTCGCTCGGCGCGGAGGACGCGCACCCCCTCGTGGACGCTGCGGCGGGCCGCCGCCTCCGAGCAGCCGAGCGCCGCTCCGACCTCGCGGTAGCGGAGGTCGAGCGCGAAGCGGAGGACGATGGCCGCGCGCTGCTTCGGCGGCAACGCCGCAACCCGGCTCCAGAGCGCGCCGTCGCGCTCGTCGCTGCCGTCGGCGGCCGCGATCACGTCCGGCTCGGGCAGGCGGTCGGGACGGCGGGCCCGCGAGCGATGCTCGTCGATCGCCTTGCGCCGGGCGATCGTCAACAGCCACGCGCGCGGGTTGGCGCCGTCGAATCGGGAGTAGGCCCCGAGCGCTGCGATCAGGGTCTCCTGGAGGACGTCGTCGAGGTCGTCGGCCGGCACCATCCCGCGCAGGAACGTGGCGACGGCGCCGGCGTGAGCGTCGATCAGCGCCTGGAATGGAGCCGGTGTCGGTGCGTCTGCCATCGCGTCCATCCTTGCAACGCCCGGGGGCGCCGATTCGTGAGATCGCCCACCCGGGGTGGGGATGCCGCGGCGGCGGGCCGCTAGGCTTGCCCGCGACGGAGCCGGACCAGAGCCGGACGGGGTGGATTCGGAGGCGGATCTTGAGCGGGATGCAGGGAGCGATCGGACCGAGCGTCGGCGCGCGGCGTGCGGCGTTGGTGCTCGTGCTCGTCGCGGCTTCGCTGCTCACCGTCGCGCTGGGCGCGCCGACCGGGGCGGCCGCGAAGACGAAGTGGCTCTGCAAGCCGGGCGAGCGACCCAACCCCTGCAAGGGCAGCCTGAGGACGACGCGGTTCGCGGTCGACGGCAGCGCCACCGTCGAGCGGCCGCGGAACGCACGCCGGCCGAGGTACGACTGCTTCTACGTCTACCCGACCGTGAGCGAGCAGCAGACCGAGAACGCCGACAAGAGCATCGATCCGCAGCAGACCGCGATCGCCGCGTACCAGGCCGCCCGCTTCTCCGAGACCTGTCGCGTCTACGCGCCCGTCTACCGCCAGTTCACGCTGAAGGCCGTCTTCGGCGGCGAGCTCAGCCCCGAGGCGGTCGAGACCGCCTATGGCGACGTCCTCGCCGCCTGGCGCACCTACCTGCGCCGCTACAACCACGGCCGCGGCGTCGTCCTGATCGGCCACTCGCAGGGGACCGGGATGCTGAGCCGGCTGCTGCGATCCGAGATCGAGCGCAAGCGCGCCCAGCGCCGCGAGCTGGTCTCGGCGCTGCTGCTCGGCGGCAACGTCGTCGTCCCCAGGGGCGAGCGCGTCGGCGGCACCTTCCGGCGGACGCCGCTCTGTGAGAGCGCCGCCCAGATCGGCTGCGTGATCGCGTTCTCGACCTTCAGCCGGACGCCGCCGGACGACGCCGCCTTCGGGCGCACCGACGGTGCT
>CAZTGN010000010.1:18565-23575 GCA_964613275.1 uncultured Conexibacter sp.
ACGGTGCTCTCGTCTCGCTGCCGAAGGGCGCCGACCCGCGCGACTACCGCGTCGCCTGCACCAACCCGGCGCGGCTCGCGGCTGGCCGGCCGCACCTGCGGACGCTCGCCCGCAGCGAGCCCTTCCCCGGCACGCTCGGCGCCGGGATCTCGATCATGTACGGAGGCCCGGCACCGACCGCCGACACCCCGTGGCTGGTCCCGCAGGATCACTACCGCGGCAGCTGCGTGAGGGAGAACGGTGCCGACGTGCTGATGATCTCGCCGGTCGCCGGCGCCCGGCTCCTCAACCCGTCGCCGACCCCGGCCTGGGGTCTGCACCTGCTCGACGTCAACGTCGCCCTCGGCGATCTGATCGCGCTGGTCCGCACGCAGGGCAAGCGTTACCTGCGTCGGCGTTAGTCGGCTACCGTCGGGAGCGATGCGACCGCTGCAATCGCTCGGCCCGGTGCTGCTTCTGCGGGGGCTCGCGGCCGACCGCAGCCGACCCGACCTCGCGGCGCTGGCCGCCGAGCGCCGGCCGGAGCGGTTCGTCTGGCGCGTCCTCCCCCACGCCGCCCGCAGCTTCGCCGCCAGCATCGTCGTCCTCCCGCGCGAGCAGGCCCGCGCGGCAGCCGTCGCCTACCTCTACTGCCGGATGCTCGACACCTACGAGGACCTGCCCGCCGACCCCGCGGCCCGGGTCGCCGGGCTGCGGAGCTTCGCGGCGCGCTTCGAGCGCGACCCGATGCCGGCGCCGGCGCCGATCGACGCCGGCCTCGCCCGCGACGACCGCGACCGGGTCCACCTGCTGCTGATCGAGCGCTGCGCGCACGTCGACGCCGTCTTCGCCACGCTCGGGCCGGACGTCCGCGCGCGGATCGGGCGGCTCGTGACATCGATGGCGGCGGGCATGGTCTGGGCGAGCGAGGCGTTCGCGCGCCAGGGCGGTGTCCTCTCCGGCGAGGAGCAGCTCGGACGCTACTGCCGCAGCGTGATCGGGCACCCGGCGGTCTTCGTGATCGAGCTGATCGGCGGCCGCGACTGCCCGGCCGACGCCCGCGCCGATGCCTTCGAGGCGAGCGAGATGATCCAGCTCGCCAACATCACCCGCGACATCGAGGCCGACCTCGCCCGCGGCATCGCCTACCACCCGGCACTCGAGCCCCACCTCGGCGCGGCGCCGGCGGGCGCCGCGGCGGAGGCCGTCGTCCGCGCCGTCCGCGAGGACTACATGCGGATGGCGCTGGGCCGTGCCGGCGCCTACCGGCGGCTGTTCGACCGGCTCGATCTCGGCGGTACCGCAACGGTCCGGACCGCGGCGGTGCTGATGCTGCTCTTCACCGACCTCCACTACCGGGGCTGTGCGGCGCGCACCGGGCGCCGGCCCTGGCCGGGGCCGGGCGGACGGCTCGCCGTCCTCGCCGGGACGCTCCCGGCGCTGCTCTCGCCGCGTTGGGCGGACCGAACCGTGACCCGGGTCGAACGCGACTTCCTCAACGCCGCCGTCGGCCTGCGGTCGCTGCCGCCCGTCGCGGCCGGCTCCTAGCGGAGGATCTCGACGAGCAGGATCCAGGCGTTGGCGACGGCGGCGAAGATCGTCGCGACGATCCCGGCGACGATCCAGTAGAGCCCGCCGCCGCTGCCGGCGATCAGGCTGACGGCGCCGACCGCCAACGGCACGATCCCGATCAGCGGCAGGATCACCCGCGAGGACAGGTACCGGGGCCCGCCGGATCCCGGCACGCTGGCCCGCATCCGGTTCGCGATCAACAGGCCCCAGGCGAGGCCGGCGACGAGCAGCTCGATCCCGAGCGCCTCGGTGCTCTGCCCCGGGATCAGGCCGAGCAGCGAGGCCATCAGGATCCCGACCAGGAGGAGCAGCGTGACCAGGGCGAAGTCGGGAACGCCCTCGTTCTCGAGGATCCGCTCGATGTTGATCGACACGGCCACGAAGACGAGCCCCGACAGCGCCGCCGTCGCCCCCGCGGTCGCCACGAACAGGTCCGACCAGGCGCTCGGGTCGTAGGCGGTCACGGCCGCGAATCTAGGCCGGGACGCGGACGCAACCGGTCGCGAGCAGGAGGTACCGTGGGCGCGGTGAGCCTCGACTTCGACGAGCGTCCGGCGGTCGGAGAGCCGGCGGGGCTGCTGGTCCTCCACCACGGCCGCGGCGCCGACGAGCACGACCTGATCGGGCTCGCCGAGCTGCTCGACCCGCGGCGCCGCCTCCACGTGATCGCGCCGGGAGGGCCGCTGCGGCTGCCGGGGTGGCCCGGTCGCCACTGGTACACGGTCCCACGGGTCGGCCACCCCGACCCGGAGACCTTCCACGCGTCGCTGGCGGCCCTCGCCGATTTCCACGACCGCACCTGGGAGCGGGTCGGGGTCGGCCCCGAGCGGACCGTTCTCGGCGGCTTCTCGATGGGCGCGGTGATGAGCTACGCGTCGGGCCTCGCGGCCGCGCGCCCGGCGCCGGCCGGGATCCGCGCCCTCAGCGGGTTCATCCCGACCGTCGAGGGATGGCGCCCCTCGACCGACGACCGCACCGATACGTCCGTCCTCATCGCCCACGGCAGCCTCGACGGCGTGATCGCGGTCGACTTCGCCCGGGCCGCTCGCGACCTGCTCGTCGACGCCGGCCTGCCGGTCGAATACCGCGAGCTCCCCGTCGACCACCGCATCGACCCGGCGACGATCCCGCCGGCGCGCGACTGGCTCGAGCGGATCCTCGCCTGAGGCTCAGCCGCCGGCCGCGGCGAGCGCCCGCTCGTAGACGGCGAGGTCGGCGGCGCTGAAGAGGCACATCCGGACCGTCGCCGGCGCGCCCGGCTCGGCCGCGCCGGCGGCGAGCGTCGTGATCGCGACCGCGGCCGCGCCCTCGATCGGGTAGCCGTAGATTCCGGTCGAGATCGACGGGAAGGCGATCGAGGCAGCGCCCAGGCCGGCGGCGGCGGCGAGCGCGGCGCGGTAGGCGGACGCGAGCAGCTCCTCCTCCCCCTCGCCACCGCCCCTCCAGACCGGTCCGACGGCGTGGATCACCCACCGCGCCGCGAGCTCGCCGGCCGTCGTCACCGCGGCCGCGCCGACCGGCACCGGCGGATGGGCGGCCGACTCGCGCTCGAGCGCCGGGCCCGCCGCCCGCGCGATCGCCGCCGCGACCCCGCCGCCGTGGGCGAGCCCGGAGTTGGCGGCGTTGACGATCGCATCGACCCGCTGCCCGGTGATGTCGCCACGGACGATCTCGATCATCCGACCGGGCGGCTCAACGACCTTCGGCGTCGGCCGCGAGCAGCGCCCGCAGGCTCTCGCGGTCCTCGCGGCAGGCCGGGCACCCCTCGAGGTGGGCTTGGAGCCCGGGCAGGCGCGCCGCCGGGTCGGCGCCGGCGAGCTCCAGCTCCACGTACTCGTCGAGGAGATCGAAGCAGCGCTCGCAGCTCACCTCGGGCCCGGTCGGACCGAGCAGCCGCTCGAGGGCGGCGTCGCGTCGCGGACCGGAGCTGCTCATCGTGACGCCTCCCGCACCGTCGCGGGCTCGGTGAGGCCCTCCTCGGCGAGCGTCTGCCGCAGCTTCCGACGGGCGTCGTGGAGGGCCTTGTAGAGGGCGCCGCGGGTCGAGCCGAGACGCTCGGAGAGGACGTCGATCGGGACGCCGTTGAGAGCGAGCGCGACGAAGACGCGACGCTGATGCGGGGTCAGGGTCTCATCGATCGCCGCCTTCAGGCGGTCGAGGAGCTCGGCCCGCTCGAGCGCGGCCTGAACGGTCCCGTCGCCGCTCGCGAACCGATCCCAGCCCTCCGGCTCGAGCACGACCTCGCGCTGCTGCCAGGCCCGCCGGCGCAGCCGCACGCCGGCCTCGAGCAGCGCGAACTTGTACGCCCACGTGGTGAACCGGCTGGCGCCGCGGAAGTCGTCGAGCTTGGCGAGAACGGCCACGGTCGCGTCGTCGGCCGCCTGGGTGGCGAGGTCGTCGAGCTCCTCGCCGCGGACGTGGCTGAGCGCCGCCCGCCGGCGACCGAGCTCGAAGCGCGCGGCCCGCAGCATCAGCTCGTGCAGGCGCGCAACCGCCAGCTCGCGCTCCGCCCCGGTCGAGCTCAGTGCCTCGACCCACCAGCGGGACGAAGGCTCCCCCCGTGCCGCCAACCGCTCCGTCTCGCGCCCCGGATCGCCCACGCGGCGAGGATAGCCCGCGTCGGGTAGCACGAGCCCGGGCCCGGGCGGCGCCATCGCGGGAGGCGCCTCGTCGAGCGCGGTTGCGATCGCAGCCTCCATTCCCCGTACGCGCCGCCGCGGCGCCGACCCTTACGTCCCGGGATCGCCCGACAGCCGGTCGAGCGGGGTGTCCGGGTCGGCGAGGCGATCGGGATCGACCTCCCGCCGCGAGCGGATCAGCTCCTGGATCCGGTCGGTGACGTCCCAGACGTTCACGTTCATTCCGGCGAGGACGCGCCCGTCGCGCAACCAGAAGGCGATGAACTCGCCGCCGTCGGGATCGCCGCGGAGCACGACGCGGTCCCAGTCGGTCGCGTAGCCCGCGTACTCCATGCCGACGTCGTACTGGTCGGAGAAGAAGTACGGCAGTCGGTCGTAGCCCGCCTCCTTGCCGAGCATCGACCGGGCCGCGGTCTCGGGCTGGTGGAGCGCGTTCGCCCAGTGCTCGACCCGGATGCGACGACCGAGGAACGGATGCTCGGCGTTCGCGACGTCTCCGCAGGCGAAGATCCCGGGCGCGCTCGTGGCCAGGCCGGCGTCGGTGACGACGCCGTTGTCGACCTCGAGCCCGGCCGCCTCGGCGAGCCCGGTGCGGGGCGTGATCCCGACGCCGACCACGACCGCGTCGCAGGCGATCCGGGTGCCGTCGCCGAGCCGCACCGCCTCGACCCGCTCCGACCCCTCGAAGCGCTCGAGCTCGGCCCCGGTGTGCAGGATCACCCCGTGCTCGCGGTGAACGCGGGCGTAGAAGTCCGACGCCTCGGCCCCGAGGACGTGCTCGAGCGTCCGCGTCGCGCGCTCGACGTTCTCGACCTCGGCC
>CAZTGN010000011.1:0-3170 GCA_964613275.1 uncultured Conexibacter sp.
GGCCGGCTGCTCAGCGCGGCCTGCCGTGGGCGATCAGCCACGGGAAGGCCGTCCTGATCGCGCTGATCTCCAGGGCCGGCTCGAGCAGCGCCGCGATGCTGCGGCGGCGGAAGTGGTTGACGTGCTCGGGGTGGTTGCCGAGGTTGCGCACGTACTTGCCGCGCAGCAGGCTGCCGATCCGAAACCAGGGCTCGAAGGGGACCGAGACGACGACGGCGGCGGCCGCGACGCGGGCGAGCTCGCGGACCGCGGCGGCGGGATCGTCGAGGTGCTCGAGCACCTCGAGGCAGAGGACGAGGTCGAAGCTCGCGTCCGCGAACGGGAGGTCGGTGACGCTCGCGACCCGCGCGTCGACGGCCGGCAGCCGCTCGGCGACCCGGTCGACGCTGTAGGCGGAGAGATCGACGGCAGAGAGCCGCTCGCCGAGCAGCGGGCCGAGGCGGACCAGCGTCTCGCCCTCGCCGCAGCCGGCGTCGAGCGTGCTCGCCGGCCCGAGCGGCGCGACGACCTCGGCGAGGCGCGAGAAGAACCCGCCGATCATCGCCCGGACGATCGGGTTGGCGGTCTCGAACTTGAGCTCGTTCGAGGGGCGCTCGGCTCGCGGGCTCGCCATCGCGGAAGGCAGCTCGCCGCCCGGCTAGCGGCCCCGCTCGCAGCCGACCGCGTTGCAGTGCTTGCGCCAGAAGTAGCGGCCGGCCCGGCGCAGGTCGGCGGCCATCCCCTTCGGCGACGGCATCCCGTGCCAGCCGTGGTAGCTGATCGCCCGCACGCCCGGGTTGCGGCGCTCCCACCGCAGCGACGAGGCCGAGCTCGCGAACGGATCGTCGAGCGGAACGAACATCAGGACCGGTTGCATCGCCCGCTTCTCGACCGCGGAGAAGCGATCCCAGCAGGCCGTCCTCGTGCACGCGAAGAGGTGGCCCCGCTCCGGGCCCCAATAGGGACGCAGGTCGATCAGCGGCGACTGCAGCACGGCGCCGTCGATCAGCCCGGTCGTGGCCAGGAGCCCGGCGTAGCCGGCGCCGGCCGACTCGCCGTAGGCGTAGACATGCCGGCGCGGGTAGCGGCGCACGGCCGCCCGCACGTCGCGCCACCCGGCGCGGATGTTGCCGAGCCGGTACTCGACCGACTCGACCTTGAAGCCCTGGGCCCGGAAGGACGCGACCTGGGTCGCCATCGAGGCGGCGTCGTACATGTAGTAGCCGCCGCCGTGAATCGTCAGCACCACCGGCTTGGCCGCGACGGCCGGCGCGGCCGCGAGGAGCGCGGCCGCGACCGCGAGCAGGGACAGCCGCCGCATGCGCCGCAGGCCACGCCCGGCGGAGGCGGGCGCCCGGGCCGGTGCCGGTCGCCTCACCCGAGCCTCGTCGCCGGCGGCCGGCGGCTCATCCGATCGCGTCCATGGCGCGGCGAAGCTGCGGCACCGTCACCGCTCCGCGCGGCACCGGGATCGCCCGGTAGCTGAACCCGGCGGCGAGCTTCAGGTTGAAGAGGCGCTCTCCCTCGCTGTCGTAGCCGCCGACCATCGGGTTGGCGCCCCAGCCGATCAGCCAGTTGCCGGAGTCGAGCCGGCGGGCCGAGCCGCAGCAGAAGGAGCTCGGCACGTCCGGGTCGGCGATCGACTCGACGAGCCGGGCCGTGCCCCGGTCGCGGTCGATGCGGTAGCGCACCGCACGCGGGGCGTCGCCGAGGCCGGTCCGGTTGTCGTAGACGGTGACCGACCCGTCGGGCTCGAGGCGGGCGTCGTGCTGGGCGCCGAGCGGGTAGTCGCCGTGCGGGTCGTTGCGGACGCCGAGGCTCGCGGGCGTCTCGGTGCCGCCGAGCTTCCAGGTGACCGCGCCGGTGCGCCGGTCGACCTCGTAGACCGCGTCGAGGTGACGGAACGAGAGCAGCAGGCGGTTCCCGGTCAGCTCGGCCGAGTTCCAGTGGACGACGTCGTAGGGCTCGTCGTCGAGGATCGGCTGCTCCCACCAGCGACCGGTCTCCTCGAGGCCGACGTGATCGCGCGAGGCCCAGGTCCAGACGCTGTCGCCGGCGGGCGACACCTCCTGGAGCTCCATCCCGATCACCTCCGAGTCGGCGCTGCCGCCGTAGGCGGTCGTATCGGCCTCGTAGACGACCTGGGCGCCGATCAGGTAGTTGCCGTTGGGGAGGAGCTGGATCTCGTGGATGTCGGCGGCGGCCCCGTTGACGCCCCCGATCACCCGCAGCAGGCGCCCGCGGAGGTCCCGGATCTCGTAGTCGCCGGTCTGGAGGGTGATCTCGTCGACCGGGTCGAAGGCGACCGTGCCGTCGCCGAGGATCTGGAAGTTGTCGGGCTCGCCGTCGGCGCGGTACCACCAGACCGGAACCCCGTTGCGGTCGAAGACGGCCGCGTAGTGCGAGCCGAGCTGCATCGTGAACAGCTTCGGCCCGCCGGAGGCGAGGCGATGGAACGAGTACGCGGGGAAGCCCGCGGGCAGGCAGCGGATGTTGAAGGCGGCCCGGCTCCCGCTTCGCCGGTTCCGGAACACCACCCGGACGCGGCGGGCCGTGCCGGCGTCCAGCGATCGCGACCGGTCGCCCGGTCGCAGCCGGGAGCCGTCGATCCGCGACCGCCAGCCGCGGGCGCCATCGACCTCGAGCCGGCTCGCGCCGGGCTCGCAGCGGACCGCGTAGTCGTGGCGATCGAACCGGAACGCGGGGCGCATCGTGCCTTCCGGGGCGACCGTGAAGCCGGGTCGCTCACCCGCCGATGACGTCGCCGGCACGAAGGCACCGCTGAAGGCGGCAAGCAGCGCCGCGCAGGTCCCGCCGATCCATCTGCTCCGGGCTCTCACGGCCCACAGTCAACCGCAAGGCGCGGTCGCCCGCGCCACCGCTGGCCGGCGGCACCGGTCACCGGCGTCGACCTCCCGACGACGCGGGCCGCCTGCATCACCCTCCCGACGACACCGGCCGCCTGATTCACCCTCCCGACGACGCCGGTCGCCTGCATCACCCTCCCGACGACGCCGACCGTCCCGCGACTAGGGTTTGCGACATGCCGGGCAACGGGAACAGGCGGCCGCCGCGGCCGCGGATCGAGATGCTCGCGTCCGCCGACCCGCGCGAGGCCGCGGCGATCGTCGCCGCCGTCGAGCAGTTCCTGGTCGACACCGCGCCGGCTCCAGCCGCCGCGGCGGCGCCGA
>CAZTGN010000011.1:3270-10525 GCA_964613275.1 uncultured Conexibacter sp.
GTCGAGAGCTCCGAGCTCGGCGACGACGTGGACTGACGGAGCGTCGCCTTCGTCGCCGAGAGCTCCGGGCTCGGCGACTAGGTCGCCGGGGCGGAGGGCTCGCGATCCGCGTGCGGTTGGTCGTCGAGGCGCAGGATCGACACCTCGTCGTTCGCGTAGGCGACGGAGGTGTGCCGTCCGAGCGCAGCCTGATCGACCGGCGCGTCGCCCGAGGGGTCGATGACGAGGTAGTCGACCCCTGACCCAGCGAGCAGCGCGAGCGCCCCGGCATCGCCGCCCAACGCAGCCGTGTTCAGCAGGGCGCGCTCCGGGAACAGCTCGCCGGGACCGCTGGTCGACTCGTCGTAGCCCCTGTCGAAGGACCGTCGCGTATACAGCGGACCACCCAGGAACACACGCCGCTCGGCGAACGCGCTCCAGGTGAAGGCCGCCGGCTTCTGGATGTTGGTCGCGATGACCGTGTCGGTCGGTGTGTTCTCCCGCAGCCAGGTCATGGCGTCGTATTGCTCGCTCGTCACCGTGTTGTCCACATCGGTGGCTGCGAATGCCGACGCCTCCCCGCGCGCCGCCGGCGCGACGAAATCGACCACGGTGCCCATCGCACCCACGAACAGGAACACGGCGGCGACGAAGGCGGCCGTCCACCACGCGAATGGCCTCAGGAGCCGGCTCGCCACGACGCAGAACGCAACGACGAGGAGGAACAGGCCCCCGTACCAGACCAGGTACTGCTGAGGAGCCGCATCCACGCCGACGAACCGGTGGATGTCGAGCGGGAACCGCTGCACGAGGACAAGGGCCAGAATCACCGCGATCGCCAGCAGTGCCGGTCGGCGCCACGAATCGATCTCGCGGGGGCGCCGCCCGATCAGGTCCGCGAAGCCTCTCGCGGCCCCGAGCCAGCCGGCGGCGACGCCGTAGAAGACAAAGTAGAGCTGGTTGCCGGTGCCCGGCGCCGACAGGAACAGCATGATCAGAAGCGTTGCCACGACAAAAGCGATCAGCCAGGCAAGCTCGGTTCTCGGCCGGCCGCGCAGGCAGGCCAGCCCCAGGATCTGCAGGCCGAGCAAGCCGGTGACGCCGAGACCGATTCCGCCGATCGCGAGGAATGCCGACACGGGCGGGAACGTGGGCAACGAGTGCTCCAGATAGCTCTTGACGGCCTGAACCACCGGCATCTGGTCGAACGTCGTGGCCCAGC
Organism: uncultured Conexibacter sp.; assembly: GCA_964613275.1. Taxonomy (GTDB): domain Bacteria; phylum Actinomycetota; class Thermoleophilia; order Solirubrobacterales; family 70-9; genus RHKX01. The sequence continues at coordinate 4,472 of CAZTGN010000011.1, forward strand.
CCAACGACATGCCGCCCGAGTGCCCCGCGTACTGGGTGAGGTAGATCAGACCGACCGCCGCGAGGATCAACGCGATGACCCCACCCGCGGCAGCGGGTGGCCGCTCCCGCCTGAGCAGACGCCACCCGATCAGCAGCAGGAGCGCGAGCAGAACGAGCGGCAGGATCACGATCTTGGCGTTGGTTGCGCCGGCGACGACGATTCCGAGTAGTACCCAGTCCCCTGCAGACGCGCGATCCACCCGGGTCAGCATCTCGCCGATGAGAACCACGAGCGCCAGGAAGATCGGCAAGCCGAATAGGAAGCTCGGACTGGTTGCGAGGAAGTTCACGAAGGTCCCGAGGAACGGGACGTGCGCAAGGACCTGCTGGCTCGTGTCGAGTTGCAGCTCGCCGACGAACAGAGCCAGACCCGCCGCAGCCACCCCTACCCACCCGCTTCGCGTCAGGCTCGAGCCGGCAACGACGAAGAGACCGACGACCAGCGCGATCAGCGGCGGCACGAACAGCCGGAAGAAGATGAGCGGCAGTCCGAGGCCAGTGATCTGGCTGGCGGCCGCGATGTGGATGTGCGCGAAATAGTGGTACGGGAGCGGCTCCCCTGCCACATTCGGATCGAGGATCGGCCAATGATTCCTCGCCTCGGCCGCCAGCCCGAGGTTCCACAGGAAGTCCCGGAAGTAGCTCACCGCCCCAGCACCCGGAAGCGGAGTCGCCGGGAAGTAGGCGATCGCGAGCAGTGCGATCGCCGCCACGGCCACGGCCGCCGTCGTCCACCGCAGCGCGACCGAGCCCGAATCGAGAGGGTCGTCGCCGCTCGGCCGCCTCCGCCGGGCGATGGCTGCCACGGCGGGGATCCCGACGACGAGCGGATACAGGGCGTAGGCGTCCCTGGCGTCCGCCGCGGCGCAGGCGATGTACGCGAGCACCCCCAACGCGAGTCCCACGGTCCAGCCGAGCGCGAGCTGCCTGATCGGGGAGCCGGGACGTGTCGCCAGCGCCCGGTACACGAGCCATCCCGGGATCACGGTGTAGGCGGCCTCGTAGCCCAAGTAGCGGAGCGCATCGCCGATCCGCACGCCGTATGCGACCTCGATCAGCAGCGTCGCGGCTGCGACGGCGATCCCCACCGTCGCCCACCGGCCACGGACCGGCGAGACCATCGTCAGCCTCCTGCCGCGCCGATCAGCACGGCGGAACGGTGATCTCGGTCAGATCCATGATCTGGAGCCGGCCCCCATCTCCTCGCGAGGGCCCACTCCCGATCGGTTCGACTCGTCGCCCTCGGCGAGGGCCATGATCGAGACGCCGAACGGCAAGGACGTTCGCGGCAGGATCCGGGCTTCGAGGGAGAACGTCCAGGCAAGCAGTCGGTTGATCGGCCCCATCGGCGTCAGGCCGAAGTCCGATTCCGAGCTCTCGACGCGGAAGGCGCGCCGGAGCACCCTGACGGCGGCGATCGGCAGGAAGAGCAGCGTGTTGAAGTAGCTGGCGGTGCGCACCGTGAATCCGGCCTGCTCGAGCGTCGCGACGAGTCGTGGCCTCGTGTAGCGGCGGACGTGTCGCGCGGCCACATCCTGCGATCCCCACATCCACTGATAGGCCGGCACGGTGACCAGGCACAGGCCACCCGGAGCCATCACCCGCTTCAGCTCTTCGAAGAGACCGACATCGGAGGCGACGTGCTCGGCAACATCGAGGAGGGTCACGACGCCGAACTCACCGTCCTCGAACGGAAGGGCGGATCCGGAGACGATCTCGACGTCCCATCCCCTCGACTGCGCGACTCGGGCGGCGACCGGCTCGACGTCGGCTCCGATGACCGCTCCGAATCTGTCGAGGGCCTCGAGGTTCGGTCCGGTGCCGCAGCCGACGTCGAGGATCCGCAGCGACTCGTCCCGTCCCGATCCGAGGCGGCGTCGAAGCACGGCGTCGAGGATCGCCCGCCGACCGATGAACCACCAATGGACGTCCTGAAGATCCGCATATTCGGCGTAAACGGACTCCTCCATGCCCGGAACATAACAAGCGTCACATGGCCTCGGGCTAGACTCCGGCGCCGGATGAGCCCTGCGGATCGCAGCCCGTCGCCGGCCCCCACGGGACTGAGTGTGATCCTGCCTGCCTTCAACGAGGAGGAGAACCTCACTCCGATGGTCGACGCAACCGTCGAAGCGCTGACGAGCATCGACAGTGACTTCGAGGTGATCATTGTCGACGACGGCAGCCGCGATTCGACCTGGGCTCTCGCCCGCCGGCTCGCGGACAGACACCCGGCCGTGAGGCCGCTGCGCCATGCGGAGAACCTCGGGTACGGAGCGGCGTTGCGAACCGGCTTCCGGCATGCGGAGAAGGGGTTCGTCTTCTACACGGATGCGGATCGGCAGTTCGACGTTGCGGAGCTTCAGTACTTCCTGCCGCTGATGGACGACCATGACATGGCCGTCGGCTTTCGTGTCTACCGTTACGACTCGGTGATTCGCTCGATGCTGTCCTGGTTCTACAACAGGCTCGTCAGCATCATGTTCCGGGTCAGGGTCCGTGACGTGGACTGCGCATTCAAGCTGATGCGTCGAGAGGTCTTGGACAGGATGCACCTGCAGTCGAGTGACTTCTTCATCGACACCGAGCTGATCGCCATGGCAAGGAGATGGAACTTCAGGATCGTGCAGAAAGGCGTGCGCCACTATCCGCGGGTCGCAGGTGAGACGACCGTACGCGCGAGTGACATCGGCCGGACACTGCGCACCATCGCCGTCATGTGGAAGCGGATCTACTTCCCGAGCACGAGTCAACGGCAGGAGGCAGGGGCGACCGCAGCAACCAACGCCGCCGCATCCGCCGATCCGCTGCCGCCGGAGGAGGCCGCGACCTCGCGGACGGAGGGCTGAGCGTCGAGGCCGCGGCGATTGGGCCGTCGGGGCTGAATGAGGAGGACTTGGTCGAGCAGTTCCTGGTCGACACCGCGCCGGCTCCAGCCGCCGCGGCGGCGCCGAGCCCGTGGCAGCGGGCCGCCCTGGTCGAGGGCGTGTCGGCCAAGCAGGCCTTCGGGCCGGAGAGGAGAGACGGATGGCAGTGGTGAAGATCATCGAGCTCGTCGGCAGCTCCAAGGTGTCGACCGACGACGCTGCCCGCCAGGCGCTGAAGAGCGCCCAGCGGAAGATCCGCAACATCCGCGCGGTCGACATCGTCAGCACCGGCCTCCGCGGCGCGGACCTCGACGAGTACCGCGCCCACGTCCGCGTCGCCTTCGTCGTCGAGAGCTCCGAGCTCGGCGACGACGTGGACTGACGGAGCGTCGCCTTCGTCGTCGAGAGCTCCGGGCTCGCGGCGACGACGTCGACTGGCGATCGGCGTGCCCGACTCGACGATCCACCTCTGGGCTCAGAACGGCTTTCTCCACCGGATCCACCGTGGCGTCTACGCGGTCGGACATGGCGACTCGACCTCGACGCGCTCTGGCTGGCCGCCGTCCTCGCTGCCGGCTCGGGCGCGGCGCTCAGCCACCGGAGCTCGGCTGAGCTTCAGGGCATCCTGCTGCTCGACGAGCTGACCGTCCACCGGGCAGCCATCCATCTGAGAAGACCGGGGCGTGGCACCCGGCGGGACGGCCTGGTCATCCACGGGGCTCGGCTCGACCCGGCCGACGTGAGGATCCACCGAGGCATTCCCGCCACCGGTGCCGCCCGCACCCTCTTCGACTTGGCGCCCACCTCGACCGCCGGCGCGCTGCGACGGGCCTTCGAGGAGGCCGAGTACCTGGAGCTGCTCGACCGCGATCGCCTCTCCGCGCTCTGCAGGTCCGGCCAGGGGCATCGCAACGTCGCCGAGCTTCGCCGGCTCCTCGACGAGGCACCGCTCCCGCTCGCCGCGCTCCGATCCCGCCTCGAGGCGCTGCTCCTCCGGATCTCGCGGAGCGAGGCCGGAGGGCTAAATACCTGATTTCCAATCAGGATTTGCTACTTTCAATGGCGGACGTAGCGAGCGAACCCTGGGCGGGTGGCCCGGGGACGACCGGAAAGGGACCATGGAGCCGACCTCAACGCCCGCCAAGCCCAAGGCCGGGAAGTCGACGGCCCGGACGTCGAAGGCCCAGCAGTCGAAGTCCGGAGCGTCGAAGGCCGCCAAGCCGAAGGCGACCGAAGCCGATCTCGAGCAGAGCCGCGACAAGGTCCAGAAGGGGAAGGGCCCGGTCGGATCACGGGAGAACCCGGAGGTCTACGAGAACGTCCCCGGTCACGTGATCCCGATCCTCGCCGACGAGTTCGACGACTTCGACAGCGAGGCCGGGAGGTTCCTCGACGGCGAGACGGCCGAGGAGGAGTTCATCGGGTTCCGGCTCAAGCAGGGCGTCTACGGCCAGCGCCAGCCGGGCGTGCAGATGATCCGCGTGAAGCTGCCGATCGGCGGCGTCACGCCGGAGCAGATGGATGCGTTCGCGAGCGTGATCGAGAAGTACGTCCCGCTCGGCAAGGGTCACATCACGACCCGCCAGAACGTGCAGATGCACCACGTGCCGCTGCCCGACGCCGCCGAGCTGATCCGCGAGATCTCGGCGACGGGCCTGTCGAGCCGCGAGGGATGCGGCAACACGATCCGCAACGTCACCGGCGATCCCTGGGCCGGCGTCGCCGCCGACGAGACCTTCGACCCGACCGCCCACGCGATCGCCTACGTCCGCTACTTCGTCCGTCACCCGACGACGCAGCTGATGCCGCGCAAGGTCAAGACCGCATTCTCCTGCTCCGATGCGGACCGGGCGATCACCGGCATCCACGACGTCGGCTTCATCCCCCGCGTCCGCGACGGCGTCCGCGGATTCGAGGTCCGGGTCGGCGGCGGCACCTCGATCATGCCGCGGATCGCGCCGACCCTGTACGAGTTCGTCGCCGCCGACGACGGCGAGTACCTGAAGGCGACCGAGGCGGTGCTGCGGATCTTCGACCGCCAGGACTGGCTGCGGCCGAACCGGGCGCGGGCCCGGATCAAGGTGCTGGTCGACAAGATCGGCATCGACGCCTTCCGGACGATGGTCGATCGCGAGCTCGAGGGCGAATGGGTCGGCGAGCGCGACTTCTCGATCGGACGGCTGCTGCCGGAGACCGACGAGGAGGAGGTCGCGCCGGCGCCGCCGGCGGCGCCGGGCTCGCCGAACGGCGACCGCACCGACTTCGACCGCTTCCTCGCCGACAGCGTCGACGCGCAGCGGCAGGCCGGCTTCTCGACCGTGCACGTGAAGATCACCCGCGGGGACCTGACGCCGGAGCAGTTCCGGGGACTCGCGGGGGTCATGCGCGATTTCTGCGGCGGCAACGCGCGGACGACGATCGACCAGAACCTCGTCCTCCGCTGGGTCCGTGACGAGGCGCTCTACGACGTCTATGGGGCGCTGCGCGAGATCGGCCTCGCCGATACCGGCGTCGGGACCCTCACCGACGTCATCTCCTGCCCCGGCACCGACTCCTGCAAGCTCGGGATCACGGCCTCGATGGGGTTGAACCAGGCGCTGCAGGAGCGGGTCGAGGCGATGAACATCACCGATCCCATGACCCGCCGGATCCACCTGAAGATGAGCGGCTGCCCGAACGGATGCGGTCAGCACCACATCGGCACGATCGGCTTCTACGGCGCCTCGATCAAGGTCGGCGAGCACACGATGCCGGCCTACATCCCCCACATCGGCGGCATCGCCGAGGCCGGGGAGGTCGTCTACGGCGCCCGCCTCAAGGTGCGGCTGCCGGCGAAGCGGGTTCCCGACGCGGTCGAGCGCTGGCTTCGCATGTACGAGGCCGAGCGGGCCGAGGGCGAGGAGTTCACCGCCTTCGCGTCACGGGTCGGGACCGGCCGCTTCGAGGACGAGATCCGCGAGCTCTCGATCCCGGCCGAGTTCAACCTCGAGAACATGCTCCAGTTCATCGACTGGAGCCGGCGCGAGCCCTACCAGGTCATCCGCGGGGAGGGCGAGTGCGCGGTCTAGATCGAAGCGGCGGGATCCTCGGCTTCGCGTCCGGTCCCGATCACCGCGGCGGGATCCTCCGCTTCGCGTCCGGTCCCG
>CAZTGN010000011.1:10625-23498 GCA_964613275.1 uncultured Conexibacter sp.
CGGCGGGATCCTCCGCTTCGCGTCCGGTCCCGCCGGGCGCGGCTCCGAGCCCGGGCGGAGGTGAGCCCGGTGACGACGGGGCGCGTGGCGCTGCCGGCGATCGAGGTCGAGCGGGTGCCGCGCGAGGCGGCGCCGCGCGCTCGGGCATCGGCGCTGCGGACGGCGGCCGGCGATCCGATCGACCCGCGCGAGGTCAGCGCCCACCTCGAGGCGCTCGGGGCGGAGCAGGCGGTCGCCTGGGCGCTGGAGACGTTCCAGCCCCGGCTCCGGTTCGCCTGCTCGTTTCAGAAGACGACCTCGGTCACGATCGACATCGTCCACCGGCTGACCGGGGGCGATGTCCGCGCCGGCTTCTTCTACCTCGACACCGACCTCCTGTTCGAGGAGAGCTACGCCACGCGCGACGCCCTCGCCGCCCGCTACGGGATCGGGTTCGAGCGCTTCGCCGGGATCCCCCTGGCCGAGCAGGAGCAACTCTACGGCGAGAGCCTGTGGGCGCGCCAGCCCGACGCCTGCTGCGGGATCCGCAAGGTCGAGCCGATGCGGGCGGCGCTGCGGGGGATCGACTGCTGGGTCTCCGGCATCCGCCGCGAGGACTCCCGGACCCGGGCCGCCGCCGCCAAGTTCGGCTGGGACAAGCGCTTCGGCCTCTGGAAGCTGAACCCGCTCGCCGACTGGACCGAGGCCGAGGTCTGGGACTACCTCAACGAGCGTCAGGTCCCCTACAACCCGCTCCACGATGCCGGCTTCCCCTCGATCGGATGCACCCCCTGCACCCGCCCGCCCGGGGCGGCCGACGACGCCCGCTCGGGTCGCTGGGCGGACGCCCACAAGACCGAGTGCGGCCTGCACGGCTGACGAGATCGCGGCTCATCTGTAGCTTTCCCGTCCGCCACGAAGCCAGAGACCGATTCTCCGACCGACCCGCAGAGGAGCGACCCCGCCCATGAGTGACAAGTCCCTGACGCTGTCCGCCCGCCAGACCGCCGACTTCGAGCTGCTCGCCAACGGCGGCTTCGCCCCGCTGACGGGCTTCATGGGCTCCGAGGACTGGCGCTCGAGCGTCGAGCGGATGACCCTCGCCGACGGCGAGGAGGTCTGGTCGATCCCGGTCACGCTCGCCACCGACCTCGACGCGAGCGAGGGCGACGTGGTCGCGCTCAGCGCCGACAACGGCAAGCCGCTCGGCCGGATCCGCGTCTCCGAGATCTTCGAGCGCGACGTCGAGTCCGAGTGCGAGCACGTCTACCGCACGACCGACGACGCCCACCCCGGCGTCGCCGCGACCAAGGCCGAGGGCAGCCGCTGCATCGCCGGCGAGGTCGAGGCCGACGACATGCCCGACCACGAGGACGCGTTCATGCGCCGCTACTTCACCCCGGAGCAGTCGCGCAAGGAGTTCGCCGACCGCGGCTGGAAGCGGATCGTCGCCTTCCAGACCCGCAACCCGATCCACCGCGCCCACGAGTACCTGACGAAGGCGGCGCTCGAGGTCTCCGACGGGCTCTTCCTGCACCCGCTGATCGGCGAGACGAAGAAGGGCGACATCCCCGCCGACGTGCGGATGCGCTGCTACGAGGTGCTGATGGAGAAGTACTACCCCAACGACCGGGTCGTGCTCGGCGTCAACCCGGCGGCGATGCGCTACGCGGGCCCGCGCGAGGCGATCTTCCACGCGATCGTCCGCCGCAACTACGGCGCGACCCACTTCATCGTCGGTCGCGACCACGCCGGCGTCGGCAACTACTACGGCACCTACGACGCCCAGGAGATCTTCGACGAGATCGACATCGACAGGCTCGGGATCCGGCCGCTGATGTTCGAGCACACGTTCTGGTGCTACGAGTGCGAGGGGCTCGGCTCGAACAAGACCTGCCCGCACACCCCCGACGACCGCCTCTTCCTGAGCGGGACCAAGGTGCGCGGGATGCTCGAGAACGGCGAGGCGCCCCCGCACGAGTTCTCGCGGCCCGAGGTGGCCGAGATCCTGATCGAGGCCTACAAGGAGATGTAGGGCGGCCGGGCGCCGGCACGGACTTCAGCGGACAGCAGACAGCGGACAGCAAAGGAACAGCGACGAACATGGCAGACAATCACAAGGGATTCACGCTCTGGATGACCGGGCTCTCGGGCTCGGGCAAGTCGACGATCACCGAGGTGCTGATCGACGAGTTCGACGAGCGCGGGGTCCCGCTCGAGGTGCTCGACGGCGACGTCGTCCGCGAGAACCTCTCGAAGGGGCTCGGCTTCTCGAAGGAGGACCGCGACATCAACATCCGCCGGATCGCCTTCGTCGCCGACCTGCTCTCGCGCAACGGCGTCCCGGTGATCACCGCCGCGATCTCCCCCTACCGGGCGATCCGCGACGAGGCGCGGAGGATGCACGAGGAGACCGGCGCGGCCTTCGTCGAGGTCTTCGTCGCCACCTCGCTCGAGGATTGCGAGGAGCGCGACACCAAGGGCCTCTACGCGAAGGCCCGCTCCGGCGAGATCAAGGAGTTCACCGGCATCTCCGACCCCTACGAGGAGCCCGAGAGCCCCGAGATCCGGGTCGAGACCCACGACAAGACGCCGGAGCAGAGCGCCGGGCAGGTGCTCGCCTACCTCGAGGCCGAGGAGCTGATCCCGGCAAGGGGCTGACCGGAGCCGGGCAGCCCCCGGGGGCGCCGAGCAGGGCCCCGGCGCCCGGTCGGGCGGCCGGACTACGGCGTCAGCAGGACCGGGACGGTCCGGTAGCCGCCACGCGGCGGCGCCTCCCGGACCGGATCGGAGCCGGGCGCGAGCTCGATCGCGCTCGTGGCCTCGAGCAGCGCCTCGACCGCCACACGCAGCTCGAGGGTCGCAAGCCCCCGGCCCGGGCATTCGTGGGCGCCGATCCCGTAGACGACGTTGTCGGGCGCGTTGTCCGTCGGGCGGTAGGCATCGGGGTCGTCCATCACCTGCGGATCGCGGTTGGCCGCGGTCCAGTTGAGCACGACCCGCTCGCCGGCGCGAATCGTGCGGCCGCCGACCTCGACGTCGGCCGTGGCCACCCGCCGGTTGGACACGAAGGGGTCGTCGATGCGGAGGATCTCGTCGATCTCCGCCTCGATCTCCGCGCCGCCGGGGCGGGCGCCGCGCAGGCGCTCCTGCAGGCCCGCGTCGACGGCCAGCCGGTGGACGATGACGCCGATGCAGGCGGCGATCGAGCCGAGGTCCCCGGCGGTCCAGTTGCGGAGGATGCTGATGACCTCCTCGTCGGTCAGCGGCCTGCCGTCGATCCGCTCGCCGAGCAGCCTCGTCGTCACGTCGTCGGGCGCGTCGTCTCCGGCCCTGCGCCGGGCTTCGATCAGCGAGCGGACGATCGCATCGAAGCGCTCCGCGACCGCGGCGGTCCGCGTCAGCTGTCGCGAGCGGGTCGCCTCGACGTTGTCATCCATCCACCCCAGAAGCGTGTCCTCGAGCTCCGCGGGCCAGCCGAGCCAGGCGCTCTGGGCGCGGACCGCGAAGCGGGCGCCGAGCTCGCCCACCACCTCGACCGCGCGGTCGCCGGGCAACGACCGGACGAGATCGGCGGCGAGCTGGCGGAAGCGTGGCTCGAGCCGGGCCACGGGCCCGGCCGCGAGGTAGGGATCGATCAGGGCCCGAAAGCGGGCGTGCTCGGCTCCGTCCATCCCGTTCGGGACGTTGTGGTGGCGTGAGACGCGGCTGGAGAACGTGGCCGGATCGAGCGCGGCACCGACGACGTCGGCATGGCGGAAGAGCGTCCAGGCGCCGGTGCCGTCGCGGGCGACCGGGCAGCGCGCCCGCATCGCGTCGTAGGCGGCGCGCTGGTCGGCTGCCACGGCATCCGACGTGGGGCTCCAGTCCGTCTCGCTCATCGGATGACGGGCGGCCGTCAAGGCGGGGCGGTCATCGCGCCGGGCCGAGCCGCACGCTCACGCGGTTGCGCCCTCCGCCCCGGCCTCCGGGGCGGGAGCCGCGTCGGCGACGCGTCCGCGCACCTCGACGAGGGTCAGGCCCGCCCAGACGACGGTCGCCCAGAGCAGCGTGCCGAGCGTCAGGTGGCCGACGATCAGGCCGGCGTGCTTGCCGAGCCAGACGTTCAGCGCACCGAGCAGGACCTGGAGCAGGACCAGCCCGCCGGCGGTGAGGATCGGCCAGCCGCGGACGCCGCGGCGGAGGGCGAGGCCGACGAAGCCGAGGACCGCGATCGTGGCGACGAACATGAGGACGCGATGGGTGAGCTGGGCGTCGATCAGGCTGTCGCGGCCGAACGGCAGAAGCGAGTCGCCACAGCCCGGGAACTCCTGCCCGCAGGCCAGGTGGGCGCCCGCCACCGGCTCGACCGCCGTGCCCTCGCCCTCGGTTCCGGCCACGTAGCCGCCGGCGATGATCGTCGCCAGCACCAGGAGCGCCGCCAGCCAGGCGGCGATCCTGAGCCCCGGCGTCGCCGCCGCGGCCGCCGGCTCCGGCTCCGGCTCCGTCGCCCGGTACATGGCAAGCAGGATCGCCAGCAGCACCATCGCCACGCCGAGATGGATCGCGACGAGGGTGGCATGGAGGTTGTGCTCGACGGTGAGCCCGCCGAGCACCGCCTGGAAGAGGACGAGGGCGAGCGCGGAGAGCGAGCCGCGGACGAGCCAGGAGTGATCGCGCAGGCTGCGCCACGCGCGCCAGGCGAGCAGCAGGATCAGCACGGCGACGACGCCGGCGACGACCCGGTGGGTGAACTCGACCAGGGTGCTCCCGCCGACGAACGGGACCACCTGGCCCTCGCAGAGCGGCCAGCCGTGGGTGCCGCTGCCGGCGGGGCCGCAGCCGAGCCCGGAATCGCTGATCCGCACGACGCCCCCGATCACGATCAGCGCGAAGGTGGCGATCGCGGTCGCGGCGGTCAGCCGGCGGAACCGGCTGAGATCGTCGCTCGTGCCGCTGTCGCTCGGGGTCGACATGGCCGCGAGGCTACCGGAGCGCCGCGAGCCGCCCGATCGTGCCCTCGCGGTCGGAGCCGAAGACGATCGCGATCATCGAGTCGGCGCCGGAGTCGGCGAAGCGGCCGACCCGGGACTCGAGGTCGCCCGGGGTGCAGGCGATGCCGCACATGTCGATCACCTCGGTCGAGAGCGCCATCGCCGCGCCGATCCTGTCGCCGGCGAGGAAGCGGTCCTGGACCTCGTGGGCCTCGTCGGCGAGGCCGTTGGCGGCGAGCAGATCGACGTAGAAGTTCTTGTCCCTGGCGCCCATGCCGCCGAGGTAGAACGAGATCAACGGCCGTAGCGCGTTCCGCGCCTCGTCGAGATCGGCGTCGACGGCGACGGGAACGGTCGGGGCGACGTCGATCTCGCTCCGCTTGCGTCCCGCCCGCCCGAGCCCGGCCGCGAGCGCATCGAGCAGCCCGGCGCCGTCATCGGGGTCGTAGAAGGCCGGGATCCAGCCGTCGGCGATCTCGCCGGCGAGCTCGACCGACTTCGGGCCGATCGCGCCGAGATAGATCGGCAGCGTCTCCTGCGGCGGCTTCGCCATCAGCTTCAGGGGCTTGCCGAGCCCCATCCCCTCCGCCGTCGGGATCCGGAAGTTGCGCCCCTCGTGGACGACCGGCTCGCGCGACCAGGCCATCCGGACGATCTCGACGTACTCGCGGATCCGCCCGAGCGAGCGCTCGAACGGCACCCCGTACCAGCCCTCGGAGACCTGCGGACCGGAGACGCCGAGGCCGAGCCGCATCCGCCCGCCGGAGATCGTGTCGATCGAGGCGGCCGCCATCGCCGCCGCGGTCGGCTGCCGCGCCGGGATCTGCATCAGCCCCGAGCCGACGCCGATCCGCTCGGTCCGGTCGGCGATCACCGCCAGCACCGAGACGACGTCCTGGCCCCAGGCCTCGGAGACCCAGACGCAGTCGATCCCGGCCTCGTCGGCGCAGGTCGCGAGCGCGATCTGCTCCTCGAGCGGATACCAGGGCCAATACAGCGCCGAGAGCTGGATCTTCATGGGGACGCGATCCTATTCAGCGCCATCCGGTCGGTGGCACGGCCAGTGCGGCCCATGACCGGAGAATCCGTGCCGGCTCGGTTCGACGGCCCGATCAGCCTGCAGGCTTTGCCGGCACCTGCGGCTCGCCGAGCCCGTAGGTGTCGTAGTCGCCCCACTTCGAGAACGTCTTGTGGGTCGGGCCGTGGAAGTCCGACGACGCCGTCGCGACGAGGCCGAACTCCTCGCAGAGCTCGAGGCAGTGGCGGGTCTGCTCCTCGGTGTGGGGCGGGTAGAAGCTCTCGATCCCGTCGAGGCCGACGTCGCGGACGAGGCTGGCGACGAGGTCGCGGACCTGGTCGGGGTCCTTGACGTCCCAGTAGGGGTGGGCGACGACCGCGACCCCGCCGGCCTCGTGGATCAGCTCGACCGCCTGCTCGGCGCTCGGCCAGCTCCGCGAGACGAACGCCTTCGCGCCCGGGACCAGGTACTCCTCGAAGAACGGGCCGAGGTCAGGGCCGGCGCCGGCGGCCTTGGCGATGTGGGGCCGGCCGATCGCGTCGGCGGCGCCCGCCTTCGCGACGGCGTCCTCGAAGGTGACCTCGACCCCGTGCTCGTTGAGCCGCTGGATGATCTGCTTGGCGCGGTCGACGCGCTCCTGCTGGGCGCGGTCGCAGGCGGGCTGGATCCGCTCGACGTCGACCCAGTAGCCGCAGATGTGGAGGTCCTCCGAGTAGCGGTGGACGCAGGACATCTCGACCGCCGGGACGTTCTCGATGCCGAGCTCGGCGGCGACCCGGTTCGCCTCCCCGACTCCGGCGACGCCGTCGTGGTCGGTCAACGCCATCACGGTGACGCCCGCTGCGGCGGCGGAGCGGACGACGTCGGCGGGCGGGAGCTGGCCGTCGGAGACGGTCGAATGAGACTGGAGATCGATCATGTCTGCCATTCTTACCCATCGAGGTCAAGAAAGCCGGATGCGCATCTCAGCGAAAGCCGACTACGCCGTCCGTGCGGCGATCGAGCTCGCCGCCTCGCCGGACGGCAAGCCGGTCAAGGGCACGAAGCTGGCCGACGCCCAGGACATCCCGCTGCAGTTTCTCGAGCACATCCTGCTCGACCTCAAGCGGGCGGGGCTGATCCGGACCAAGCGCGGCGCCCGCGGCGGCTACTGGCTCGCCGAGGACCCGGCCCGGGTCTCGGTCGCCGACGTGATCCGGGCCGTCGAGGGGCCGCTCGCCAACATCCAGGACCTGCCGCCCGAGGAGACGCACTACGGCGGCGCCGCCGAACGGCTCCGCGACGTCTGGATCGCGGTCCGTCAGAACCTCCGCGTGGTGCTCGAGAGCGTCACCCTCGAGGAGCTCGCGACGAAGCGGCTCCCCGACTCGGTCACCTCGCTGCTCGACGAGCCCGAGGCCTGGGTGGTTCGTGAGACCGGCAGCCACGACGTTGTCGGGTGACCGCCACTTGCGCTACCATCGCCGCCTGATTTAGGACCGATCTAGTCGAGAAAGGGCCCGGAAGCCCGCCCGACGGTCCCGTTCCCGAGCCACCCCCACGCCATGGACCCCGCGATCGTCGCCTTCGGATTCGGCATCGGCCTGCTGGTCGGGATGTCCGGGATGGGCGGCGCCTCGCTGATGACGCCGCTCCTGATCCTGATCTTCGGCGTCCAACCGGTGACCGCGATCGGCACCGACATCTTCTACGCGGCCGTCACCAAGACCGTCGGCGGCATCCAGCACCTGCGCGCCGGCACCGTGCACAAGGGCCTCGCGTTCTGGATGGCGGTCGGCAGCGTCCCCGCCGCGCTCGCCGGCGTCGGCGTCATCGAGTACCTGAAGAACACCGTCGGCGAGGACGAGCTCGACGGGATCGTCTTCGGGATCCTCGGCGCGACGCTGCTCGTGGTCGGCATCGCGACGGCGCTGCGGACGATCTTCATCCCCGACGTGATCAAGGAGCGCTACGCCCTCCACCTCTACCGCCGCCACATCATCGCCGCGATCGCGACCGGGGTCACGACCGGGTTCGTGATCGGCCTCACCTCCGCCGGCTCGGGGACCCTGATCGCGATCATCCTGATCGCGGTCTTCCGGCTCACCCCGCAGCGCGTCGTCGGCACCGACATCTTCCACGCCGCCGTCCTGCTCTGGGCCGCCGGCATCGCCCACTGGGTGACCGGGAACGTCGACTTCGGGCTCGCCGGCAACATCCTCCTCGGCTCCGTCCCCGGCGTGCTGGTCGGCGGCCGGCTCGCCTTCAAGAGCGGCAAGAACCTGCTGCGGAGCCTGCTCTCGATCGTCCTGATCGCCTCCGGGATCACCCTGATCACGAAGGGCGACGGCGCCGTCGTCATGGTCACCGCCGCCTTCGTGTCGCTGATGTTCGGCGTCGTCTTCACCTACGTCCTGCGGCGCGAGGTCAAGCTCCCCCACGGCGTCGGCATCCGCGCCTGGAAGCTGGTCAGCGTGCCCTGGCGACGGCCGACCCACCTGATCGAGGTCGATCAGTCCGCCGATGGCGCCGCGCCCGCGCCCGGTGCCGGGCCGAGCCCCGAGGCCGACCGCGACGGCTCCGAGACCCGCGACGATCCCGCGCTCAGATAGGCTCCGGATTCGATGGACTTCGCCCTCGGAGACCGGCTCGAGGAGCTGCTCGGGCGCGTCCGCGGGTTCATGGACGGGCACGTCTACCCGGTCGAGGCCGAGGCGATCGCGGCGATCGACGAGGAGGTCCGGCCCGGGGTCGCCTACCCGGAGATCCTCGTCGGGATCCGCGAGAAGGCGCGTGCCGAGGGGCTCTGGAACCTCTTCCTCCCCGGTGACGAGCACGGCGCCGGGCTGACCAACTGGGAGTACGGGATGCTCTGCGAGGAGATGGGGCGGAGCCCGGTCGTGGCGCCGATGGCCTTCAACTGCGCCGCTCCCGACACCGGCAACATGGAGATCCTCGTCGAGCACGGGACCGACGAGCAGAAGCGGCGCTGGCTCGAGCCGCTGCTCAACGAGCACTCGCGGTCGTGCTTCTCGATGACCGAGCCGGAGGTGGCGGGCTCCGACCCGACGACGCTGCAGGCCCGCGGCGAGCTCGACGAGGGGACCAGCGAGTGGGTCATCAACGGCCACAAGTGGTTCACCTCGGGCGCGGTCGGCGCCGACTTCGCGATCGCGATGGTCGTCACCGATCCTGACGCCGCCCCCTACGCGAAGGCGTCGATGATCATCGTCCCGACCGACCAGCCCGGCTTCGAGCTGGTCCGCTCGGTCCCGGTGATGGGCCACGAGAAGGGCCCGGGCCACTGCGAGATCCGCTACGCCGACTGCCGCGTGCCGGAGGCGAACCTGCTCGGCCCGCGCGGCGCCGGATTCGTGATCGCCCAGGACCGCCTCGGACCGGGCCGCATCCATCACTGCATGCGCGCGATCGGGACCTGCGAGCGGGCGATCGAGCTGATGGCGCGGCGTGCCAACGAGCGCGAGGCCTTCGGGGGCAAGCTCGCCGACAAGCAGTTCGTCCAGGACTTCATCGCCAAGAGCCGGCTCGAGACCGAGCAGGCGCGCCTGCTGACCCTGAAGGCGGCGTGGCTGATGGACACCGCCGGCAAGCGCGAGGCCCGGCGCGAGATCTCGATGATCAAGGTCGTCGCCGCCAACGTCGTCATGGACGTCCTCGACCGCGCGATCCAGGTCCACGGGGCCCTCGGCATGTCCGACGACACCCCGCTCGCGGCGATGTGGCGCTTCAGCCGCATGCTCAAGGTCGCCGACGGCCCCGACGAGGTCCACAAGATGGTGATCGCCCGCCGCGAGCTCAACCGCTACGCCTGAGCGGGCCGAGCGGCCTGGCGCGCTGCCGCCCCGATCCCGACTCCGATGCAGGTCGTGGTTCTCGGTGACCGTCGAGAGGCCGGCTCGGACGGCGCTGGGCCGCCATGCGCTCTCCTTCGCTCCCCGACCCGCCCGCCGGACGGGGCCGCGACCCGGAGCGCCGCCGCCGTCCGTCTCCGGCCCGGTCGACCGGACGGCCGCGGCCGCTACGCGCCGCCGCCCGCTCCCCCGCTCCGGCCCTGCAGCTCCTCCGCCCGCGCCGCCGCGAGGCTCCGCAGCCGGACAGCGGCGCCATCGGGATCGGCGGCCACGACGCCACGGACGAACCGGTGGCAGCGCCAGCCGGCCAGCGCCAGAAGCTGGTCGCGCTCGCGGTCGACCGCCGCCTGCTCCCAGTCCCCGTGGAACCGCTGGCTGTCGGCCTCGACGACCATCCGTAGCTTCGGCCAGGCACAGTCGACGGTGAGCGGGCGACCGCGACCGACCTCGATCGGGTGATTGACGAACGGTCTCCCGACGCCCGCCATCCGCGCGATCGGCAGCATCAGCAGCTCGAGGCCGGACCGCGCCAGCGCCGGCTCGAGCGCGGTGATCGACGCGAGCTTGCCGATCCCGGGCCGCCCGGCCCGCTCGGCGATCAGCTCGGCGAGACGGTGACGCTTCAGCAGCCCCTTCGACTCGGCGGCAACGAGCACGATCTCGAGCTCGGCCTCGTCGAGGTCGGGAGCGAGCTCGATGAGGACGAGGTCGGCGGAGACGCAGGGGATCGCGGCGACCCGCCGCGCGTCGCGCGGGTCGACGACCCGTAGGTGGACCGTGATGCCCGGCCGCGAGCGACCGGTACGGGTGGGCGAGCAGACGTGAATGGTCCCCACGGGAGGGTCGACGATCTCCTGCAGCGCCCCCGCCGATGCGCCGCAGAGAAACGCCCCTCTCCCACACGCGAGCACCGCCGCAAGCCAGCGCTGCTCCCGGGTGTACGGCGGTGGGTGGATCGCATACACACCGCGGTGAAGGCGGATCAGGCGGCGATGCTTCGTACGGTAGGAGATCACCCGCTCGCTCACCCCGCATTCGAGAAGCTGCCCCGTCGTCACGATGTTGAGCTGACGACCCGCCACTCGCTCGATGGCCGATTTCCTACGACAGTTGTCGGTTTCCTGCCAGCCGCCGCCCATTCCCGCACGTTGACCGACTCGGTCGTGCGTGTGGCGCCCTCGATGCGCCGAACGGTCGCGTGACCGTGGCGAGTCTGTGCCGTTGCGGTCTGATCGGGCCCGGTGACGGCTCGCCCCGGGGTCGGCAGGCCGACACAGACCGCGGCGGCCGCCGATCAGCCGAGGCGCGCGACGGCTTCCTCGGCGGCCTCGGCGAGGCGGCCGACGTTGCGGCCGAACTCCTCGAAGCCCTCCTCGGGCTTGCCGTACTGGCCCTTCGCGTAGCGCGAGAAGACGCCCTCGAGGATGATCGCCAGCTTCCAGTAGCCGAGGGCGACGAAGAAGTCGATCGCGGCCAGGTCGCGCCCGGAGCGCTCGGCGTAGCGCTCGCGGATCCCGGCTCGGGACGGGAAGCCGGTCGCCATCGTGGCCGGCTCGAAGAGCGGCAGCAGGGCGTCGCCCTGCTCACCCCAGTAGACGAGCAGCAGGCCGACGTCGGCGAGCGGATCGCCGAGCGTGCAGAGCTCCCAGTCGACGACAGCCGCGACCTCGCCGGTCGCGGTGAGGATCATGTTGTCGAGCCGGTAGTCGCCGTGGACGAGGGTGGCCGGGCCCTGCTCGGGGATTCGCGCCGCGAGCCGCTCGTGGACCGCGTCGATGAGCGGGATCTCGCGCGTCCTGGAGCCCTCCCACTGGCGACTCCAGCGGTGGAGCTGGCGGGCGACGTAGTCCTCCTTGCGGCCGAGGTCGCCGAGCCCGATCTCGTCGGGGGCCAGAGCGTGGATCTCGACCAGGGTGTCGACGACCCGCTCGCCGATCGCCCCGCGCTCGGCCTCGGCGAACGCCTCGGCGTCCCCGCGCAGCCTCAGGATCGGCCCCTCGACGAACTCCATCACGTAGAACGGGGCGCCGTTCACCGCCTCGTCGCCGCAGTAGCCGGCGATCGGCGCGACCGGTACCGGGGTGGGCGCGAGCGCGGAGACGACGCGGTGCTCGCGGCCCATGTCGTGCGCGGAGCCGAGCGCCTTGCCGAGCGGCGGCCGCCGCAGGGCCCACCTGCGCCCGGCGGCATCGGTGACCGCGTAGGTCAGGTTCGAGCGCCCGCCGGCGATCCGCTCGTAGCCGAACGGCCCGCGGGCACCGGCGACGTTCGCCTCGAGCCAGGCGCCGACGCGATCGTCGTCGATCCCCTCTATCTCCGCTTCCGCGGCCACGGCTCCGCACCCTATTGCCGCGCCCTGCTGATATGAGTCCCGGCATGGCCGAACGGGAACTGCAGGGGCTCCTGGTCGATTTCGGCGGGGTGCTGACGACCAACATCTGGGCGAGCTTCGACCGCTTCTGCGAGCAGGAGGGACTCGAGCGCGGGACGGTCCTCGAGCTGTTCCGCGGCGACGGCGAGGCGCTGGCGCTGCTGCGCTCGCTCGAGCGCGGCGTCGTGACCGACGACGTCTTCGAGCGCGACTTCGCCGAGATGCTCGGGGTCGAGCCGGCGGGGCTGATCGGGCGCCTGTTCGGCGGCCTCCGCCCCGAGCAGCGGATGCTCGACGCGGTCGGCTCGGCACGGGCCGCCGGCGTCCGGACGGGGCTGATCACCAACTCGTGGGGGATGGGGATCTACGACCGGGCGCCGCTGGACCTGTTCGACGCGACCGTGATCTCCGGCGACGTCGGCCTGCACAAGCCGCAGCCGGAGATCTACCAGCTCGGCGCCGAGCGGATCGGCGTCCCGGCCGAGCGCTGCGTCTTCGTCGACGACCTGCGCGAGAACGTCGCCGGGGCCGGGGCCGTCGGCATGACCGCGATCCTCCATCGCGACCCCGCCACCACCATCGCCGAGCTCGAGCGCCTCCTCGACCTGCCCCTCGCGCCAACCAATAGGCGGCGCAGCGCCTCCGGCAGCCCGTGAGGGCTGCCGTGATCTGAGCGCCGCC